>JBFJZP010000520.1:0-2885 GCA_041622095.1 Burkholderiaceae bacterium
AGGTCGAGCGCGCGCTGGCGTTCGAGCTGCGCCAGCGACACACGGGCGCTTTCGACCAGCGATTCCGCGCTGCGCAAATCGAGTCCGGAGCTCACGCCGGCGTCGAAAGTGAGTTTTGTCAGCCGCAGCGACTGCTCGCGGCTGGCCAGTGTCTCGCGGGTGAGTTGCAGTTGCGCGTCGTCCGCCAGCAGGCTCAGGTAGCTGCTGGCGACCGATGCGATCAGGCTGATCTGCACGGTCTTGCGCGACTCCATCGTTGCCAGCAATTGGGCCTGCGCCGACTCGCTGAGATTGCGCAGCCGGCCGAATAAATCCGCCTCGAAGCCGGTGATCGTGAAACCCGCGCTGTAGCTGGTCGTGGTGGCGCCGCTGTTCGACGGTGCGCGCGAGCCGGAGGCGCCGACACCGATGGTCGGCAGCTCGTCGGCGCGCCGGACCTGCCACTGTGCACGGGCCTGCTCCAGGTTCAGCGCAGCCACGCGCAGGTCGCGGTTGTGTTCCAGCGCCAACGTGATCAATTGCTTGAGCCGTGCGTCCTGGAAGAAGTCCTGCCAGGCCAGCTCGGGTGCGGCCACCGCCAGGCTGGCGCTGTCCGTGGCGGCGCTGCCGGTGGCGAATTGCGCGGCCACCGGTGCGGCCGGGCGCTCATAGGTCGGCGTCAGGCTGGCGCAGCCGGCCAGCACGGCGGCTGCCACGACGGTGCCCAGCCAGCGGGCGCCGGTCTTGCCGGCTGCCAGCGTTGCGGTGGGGTGGGTCGATGAGGTCATGCAGATGGTCGGGTTCATGGCATCGCGCCGGTATCGGGCAGGGCTTGCGGCCGATTGGCGTCGGGCTCGTCTTCATGCGCGTACATGCGCCGTTGCCGCTCGCTGCCCTTGAAGATGCGCCGCACGACAACGAAGAACACCGGCACGAATATTACCGCCAGCAGCGTCGCGGCCAACATGCCGGATGCCACGCCGGTACCGATGGCGCGCTGGCTCGCCGAGCCGGCGCCGCTGGCGAACACCAGCGGCATGACGCCCAGGGTGAAGGCCATCGAGGTCATGATGATTGGACGGAATCGCAGGTGGGCGGCTTCCAGCACCGCTTCGACGACGCCCATGCCGCGCGCCTGCAGGTCCTTGGCGAACTCGATGATCAGCACCGCGTTCTTCGCGCCCAGGCCGATGATCGTGATCAGGCCGACGTTGAAGTACACATCATTGGACAGGCCGCGGCCATGGGCGCCGAGCAACACCCCGAGCACACCCAGCGGCACCACCAGCAGCACTGCCAGCGGAATCGTCCAGCTTTCATACAAGGCGGCCAGGGCCAGGAAAACCGCCAGCAGGGCGAAGCCGAACAGGATGAAGGCCTGCGAGCCGGCCAGCCGCTCCTCGCGTGACTGTCCGGTCCACTCGAAGCCGAAGCCGGTGGGCAGTTGTGCCGCCAGCCGCTCCATCTCGGCCATCGCTGCACCGCTGCTGTGGCCGGGCGCCGCCGCGCCGGACAGCCGCATGGTCGGGTAGCCGTTGTAGCGGATGGTCTGCATCGGTCCGACGACCCAGCGGGTGCTGGCAAAACTCGACAAGGGCACTGCCTGGCCCCGGCTGTTGAGCACGTTGATGCGCATCAGGTCGGCGCCTTGCATGCGTGCCGGTGCATCGGCCTGCACGACGACGCGTTGCAGACGGCCGCTGTTGGGGAAGTCGTTGACATAGCTCGATCCGACCGCGGTCGACAAGGCGCTGGCGATCGCCTCGAAGCCCACGCCCAGCGCGCTGGCCTTGTCGCGGTCGATGTCGATCTGCAGCTGCGGTGCGTCTTCCAGGCCATCGGGCCGCATGCCGGTGATGATCTTGCTTTGCGCGGCCAGGCCCAGCAACTGGTTGCGCGCCGCCAGCAGCGCGTCATGGCCGAGGCCTGCGCGGTCCTGCAGCCGGAACGCGAAACCGCTGGCCGAACCCAGTTCGGGAATCGGTGGTGGACTGACCGCGAAGATGAAGGCGTCGCGCACCGACATCATCGCGCCGAACACCCGGCCGGCCAGCGCCTGCGCCGAGCTGCCCGGCGCGGCGCGTTCGCTCCAGTCCTTGAGCGTGACGAATGCCAGCGCCGCGTTCTGTCCGCTGCCCGAGAAGCTGAAGCCCAGCACGCTGACCATGCTTTGCACCTCCGGCTGCTTGAGCACGAAGCCTTCGACCTGCTGCATCACGTCGAGTGTGCGGTTCTGCGTGGCGCCCGGCGGCAGCTGCACGTTGACGATGATGTAGCCCTGGTCTTCCGAGGGCAGGAACGAGGTCGGCAGGCGGTTGTACAACACCGCCACCGCGCCGATGATCGCCGCGTAGATCAGCAGGTAACGTGCCGCACGGCGCAGTATCCGTGCGACCAGGCTTTCGTAACCCTTGGCGGTACGCGTGAAGCCACGGTTGAACCAGCCGAAAAAGCCGGTCTTGGCGTGGTGGTGCCCGGCCTGCACCGGCTTGAGCAAGGTGGCGCACAGCGCCGGTGTCAGCGACAGCGCCAGGAAGGCGGAGAACGCGATCGAGGTGACCATCACCGCAGAGAACTGGCGGTAGATGTTGCCCACCGATCCGGCAAAGAACGCCAGCGGCACGAACACCGAGATCAGCACCACGGTGACGCCGATGATGGCGCCGGAGATCTGGCCCATGGCCTTGCGCGTGGCCATCAAGGGCGACAGGCCTTCCTCGCTCATGATGCGTTCGACGTTCTCGACCACGATGATCGCGTCGTCGACGACGATGCCGATCACCAGCACCATGCCGAACATCGTCAGCACGTTGATCGAGAAACCCATGGCCAGCAAGACGGCGAAGGTGCCCATCAGCGAGACCGGCACGACGATGGTCGGGATGATGGTGTAGCGGATGTTCTGC
>JBFJZP010000521.1:0-2885 GCA_041622095.1 Burkholderiaceae bacterium
CAGTCCACGCCAGGCATAAGGAATCCACTTGGACACCTTGATGCAGAAGAAAAAGTAGGCCATGGTGGCAACGAACTGCACCGGCGGCAGGCACAGCGGAATCACATAGGCGCTGATCGGCGGGCCACCGGCATGGGCGACGAAACTGGTGAATCCGGAGGTCGCCGTCAGCAGCGCACCCAGCCAGCGCGGCGGTGGCGGGGAATCCGCCCGCGGCGGAAATACCAGCCGCTGGGCCAGGAACAGCAGCGTGAAACCCCCGACGATGGCTGCCACGACATGGGCGTCGAGCACGCGGAACAAGGTCGCGCCCACCAGCGTACCCACCAGCCCCCAAGGCAGCAGGAAACGCAGCAGCTTCGGATCGAAGTTCTTGCGAAACGCCGCCATGCCCAGCACATCCATCAGCAACAGGATCGGCATCAGGATCGCCGCTGCCTGCGGAACCGACACCGCCAGGGCCATGATCGGCACGGCCAGCGAGCCGAAACCGGCGCCAAAACCGCTCTTGCTCACGCCCAGCAACAACACCGCCGGTATGCTGACCAGGTAGAACACCGGGTCCTGGACGATCGGAAGGTTCAGCACGCGACAATCTGCCGATGCAAAGTGCACAAACCTGGGGCGAAACCGTCCGGCTGCTGGTGGAACTCGGCGCCACCGCGGCGTTTGCGCTGTCCGGCGTTCTCGAGGCGGCACGCAAGCGGCTGGATGCCGTCGGCGTCTGCGTGGTGGGTTTCCTGGCCGCATTCGGCGGCGGCACCTTGCGCGACCTGTTGCTGGACCAGCGGCCTTTTTTCTGGGTTCGTCATGTCGAGGTGTTGTGGGCGGTGATGGGATTGTGCGTGCTGGCCATGCTGTTTCTGCGCCAGCGCCATTTCCGGCTGACCGAGCGCGCAATCCAGTGGCCGGACGCACTCGGCCTGGGCCTGTTCGCCGCCACCGGCGTGCACCAGGCCTTGTTGCTGCAGATGCCGGCGCTGGTGGCGGTGCTGATGGGCCTGATCACCGGCGTGTTCGGTGGCGTGTTGCGCGACATGGTGTGCAACGAGATCCCCAGCGCCTTTGCCGATCACCGTCCGTACGCGGTATGTGCCTTCATCGGCGGCTGGGTCTATGTCGGCCTTTGGCAGGCGCAGGCGCCGGGCTGGCTGGCACTGGCCGCCTGCGTCGGCATCACCGCCGGCCTGCGTGCGCTGGCGCTGTGGCGCAACTGGCAGTTGCCACCCTGGCGCGTCTGAGGCCAGGCGAGGTGGATGCGGCGCGCCGGGCCCGGCGCCGCGATAATGACCGCAGCCATGTTGATACAACCCTCCCAAGCCGATGTCCGGCGCTTTTTCTGCGGCGTTTATGCCAAGGCCCGCTCAAGCCAGCCACTCGACGCGATCGAAACCCTCGCCAGCGGCTGGATCGACGAACACCCCGAGTACCACGCCGAACTGGCCGACCTGGACGCCGCGCTGCGTGCGATGGGTCAGCCGTCGGAGGCCGGAACCAGCCCGTTCCTGCACCTGTCCATGCACTTGTCGATCAGCGAGCAGTGCTCGATCGACCAGCCACGCGGCATCCGGCAGGCGGTCGAACTGCTGACGCACCGGCGCAACTCGCTGCATGAGGCGCAGCATGCGGCGATGGAATGCCTGGGGACGATGATCTGGGAGAGCCAGCGGGCAGGACGCCCGCCGGACGGCGATGCTTACATCGCCTGCGTGCAGCGGCACGCCACACGCGACTGAAACCGATTCGCGCCGCGTCGATCATGCGGCACTTTGGCGGCCCGCAGCGGCGCCAGCGCGCCGTTGACCGGGCGGCAATGGTTTACTTGAACTTGGACTGCGGCACCGTCTGCAGGTCGCCTGGCAGTTTTTGCAGGTAGTTGGCCAGCGTCTTGAGTTCGTTGTTGGTGAACTGCTTGGAGATAGCAGCCATCACGCCGTTGGAGCGACCCCAGGTGGCGTGCCCTTCGGCCTTGTAGGACTTCAAGGCCACGAACAGGTAGTCGGCATGTTGACCGGCGACCTTGGGATAGGACGGGTCGATCGGCTTGTTGAAATCCTCGCCGTGGCAGGCGACGCAGCCACCCTTGGCCAAAAGTTCAGCCACCTTGGGGCTGGGCGCTGGTGGCGCGCCGGCCGGCGCCGCCGCGCTGCCCTGGCCGCTGGCTTCGTAATATGCGGCGATGTCGGCAATGTCCTGCTCATTGAGGCCATCGGCAATACCGCGCATCGACGGGTGCTTGCGCTCGCCCTTCTGGTAGGCGTTCAGGGACGCGACCAGGTACTTGGCGCCCTGGCCAGAGATCATCGGCACCTTGTAGACTTCCGGAAAACTGGCCTGGTAGCCGGCGATGCCGTGGCAGCCGATACACATGGCAATCTTGCCTGCGCCGGCCTTGGCATCCCCCTGGACCTCCTGGGCATTCGCGGACAGCGTCGTCACGGACGCGACAGACACCAGAAGCAGGGACGACAACAACTTGTTCATTTTGCGCAGACAATCAAAGGTGGGCCGGGGATTCTCAAACCGGCAGATTATATCGGCCATGTTTTCGAAGCCTTCGATCACCCTTCAACGCCACATGCACCCCCCTGCACCATGAAATTCCAAGGAAGCCAGAATTACGTCGCCACGCAGGACCTGATGTTGTCCGTCAATGCCGCGATCACGCTCAAACGCCCGCTGCTGGTCAAGGGCGAGCCGGGTACCGGCAAGACGATGCTGGCCGAGGAAGTGTCGGCCGCCCTGGAGATGCCGCTGCTGCAGTGGCACATCAAGTCGACCACCAAGGCGCAGCAAGGCCTGTATGAATACGATGCGGTCAGCCGGTTGCGCGACTCCCAGCTCGGCGACGAGAAGGTCAAGGACATCCACAACTACATCGTGCG
>JBFJZP010000522.1:0-2874 GCA_041622095.1 Burkholderiaceae bacterium
CCAGGCACGACACGATGCGCCCCTGCGCATGGCGGCGCGCCACGTCCTTGATGCGCTCGGTGATCCAGGCGTAGTCCTGCTCCACCAGGCCCATCTGGCCGAGGTCGTCCTCGCGATGGGCGTCGAAGCCGGCGCTGATGAAGATCATCTCCGGCCGGTGCTCCTCGAGCCGGGGAATCCAGCCGTGTTCGACCAGTTCGCGCACCTCGGGCCCCTTGGTATAAGCGGGCACCGGCAGGTTCACCAGGTTGCCGGCATTCGACTTGGCACCGCCATAGGGATAGAACGGATGCTGATAGAAACTCACCATCAGGATGCGCGGGTCACCAGCCACGATGTCCTCGGTGCCGTTGCCATGGTGGACGTCGAAGTCGACGATCGCCACCCGCTGCAGTCCGCGCCGCTGCAATGCGTACTTGGCCGCGACCGCAACGTTGTTGATGAAACAAAAACCCATCGCCTGTGCGCGGCAGGCATGGTGGCCGGGCGGGCGGACGGCGCAGAAGGCGTTTTCCAGTTCGCCGGTTATCACCGCGTCGGTCGCGGCGATTGCCGCACCCGCCGCATTGAGCGCCGCTTCCCAGGTATGGACTCCCAGCATCGTGTCGGGGTCGATCTGCACATGGTCCGGACCGCCGGCATCCATCTCCTCGCGCAAGCCTTCCGACAGGCCCCGCAGCGATGCGACATACATCCGGTCGTGCGCCAGTTCGATGTCCGCCAGCGGCGCCGGCGGGGCCTCGCGCCGCTCCAGCGCGTCGCCGACGCCGGATATCAACAACCGGTCTTCGATGGCGTCGAGTCGCTGTGGGCACTCCGGGTGGCCATGGCCCATTTCATGCTGCTTGCACTGGGGTTGGGTGAAGTATCCGGTCTTGTTCATGGCCGCCGGGTCTCCCGCGAATTTTCATGTAACGTCACGCCATGCATCCACAAGAAAAGGTTCAACAACTCCTGCGCCAGCTTAACACGGTGATTGTCGGGAAATCGGCGCAGATCCAGGATTGCGTCGCCTGCTTGCTGGCCGGCGGCCACCTGTTGATCGAGGATGTTCCCGGCGTCGGCAAGACCACGCTGGCCCACGCGCTGGCACGCAGTTTCGGCCTGCACTTCTCGCGCGTCCAGTTCACCTCGGACCTGATGCCCAGCGACTTGTCCGGCGTGTCGATCTACGAGCGCGGCAAGGAGGCCTTCGTCTTCCATCCGGGCCCGATCTTCGCGCAGGTGCTGCTGGCCGACGAAATCAATCGTGCCAGCCCCAAGACCCAGAGCGCATTGCTCGAGGCCATGGAGGAAAAGCAGGTCACCGCCGAAGGAGAAACCCGGGCCTTGCCCGAGCCGTTCTTCGTCATCGCCACGCAAAACCCGCACGACCAGCTCGGCACCTACGCGTTGCCCGAGTCCCAGCTCGACCGATTCCTGATGCGGATCTCGCTCGGTTATCCGGACCGGGCGTCCGAGCGCGGCCTGCTGGTCGGCCACGACCGGCGCGACATGGTCGAGGCGATGGACAAGCTGATGTCGCCGCAGGAGTTGCTGCAGCTGCAGCAGCAGGTGCTGAAGGTGCATGCCGCCGAGCCGCTGCTCGACTACATGCAGGACCTGATCGCCGCCACCCGCTCCGGCCAGTGGTTCCTGCAAGGCCTGAGCCCGCGCGCCGGCATTGCGGTGATCCGGGCCGCCAAGGCGCAGGCCTTGCTGAGCGGGCGCGACTATGTGGCGCCGGACGACATCCAGGCGATCCTGCCGCAAACCATTGCACACCGGCTGCAGCCGGTCGGCGACGCCGGCCGCGGCGCGGTCGAACAGGTGCGTGCGATGGTGCAGGCGGTTCCCCTGGCCTGAGCGCTACGCCGACCATGGCTCTTGTACAGCCATTGCCCCAGTTCCTGCGCCATCCGGCGCGCCACCTGCAGGCACGTTTTCGCCAGTGGCTGCAGGCGCGCCTGACGCCGCGCGACGTGCTGCTGCTGACCCAGCGCAATGTCTACATCCTGCCGACCCGACCCGGCCTGATGCTGGCGGCCACGCTGCTGGTGCTGCTGGTGGCCTCGATCAACTACCAACTCAACCTCGGTTACCTGCTGACTTTCCTGCTCGCCGGCAGCGCGCTGGTCGGCATGCACCTGTGCCACGGCACCTTGCGTGGCCTGTCGCTGCAACTGCTGCCGGTGGAGCCGGGTTTCCAGGGCGCCAGCACCACGCTGGCGGTCGACCTGGTCAGCACCCGCAAGCGGGTGCGCCACGGCATCGCGATGCGCATGCTCGACGGTACACAGTGGGTCTGGACCGATGTGCCATCACAGGGGCGTGCGACCGTCCATGTGGCGTTCAAGCCGGCGCAACGCGGCATGGTTGCGATTCCCGCGATCACCGCCGAGACCCGTTTCCCGCTGGGCACGTTCCGGGTCTGGACGGTCTGGCGGCCGGCCTCGCAGGTCCTGGTGTATCCGGCGCCGGAAGCCCACCCGCCACCGCTGCCCGAAGGCCGGCCGCGTTCCGGCGGCGCAGCGCCGGCACAGGCACGCCACGCCAGCGGCGAATTCGACGGCGTGCGCGCCTACCAGCGTGGTGACCCGCTCAAGCTGGTGGTCTGGAAGAAACTCGCCAAGGCCGACGAGATGATCAGCCGCGACACCCACCAGGTGCAGCAGCAGGAATTGTGGCTCGACCTGGCCGATGCCGGCTTGCCAGTGACCGCGCCCGGTGCCGGAGCGCCGCTCGAGCATGCCTTGTCGCGGTTATGCGCCTGGGTCCTGCTGGCCGACCGCATGGGAGTGGAATTCGGCCTGCGCCTGGGCGCACAGGAGATCCGCCCGTCCAGCGGCGAGAGCCATAAGCGCCGCTGCCTGGAGGCGCTGGCCCGGTTCGGGA
>JBFJZP010000523.1:0-2873 GCA_041622095.1 Burkholderiaceae bacterium
CAGCAGGATGCCGGCCGCGGCCTGTATCGCCAGGGCCAGCAGGATCAGCCGACGCCGGTCGGTGATGTCGGCCAGCACGCCGGCCGGCAAGGAGAACAGGAACATCGGCAGGAACACCGCGGTCTGCACCAGTGCCGCCAGGAACGACGACCCACTGAGCTCGACCATCATCCATGACGCCGCCATGGTCTGCATCGCATTGCCGATGAAGTAGACGCCGCCGCCGGCCCAGATGCCACGAAAGCGGCTGTCACGCAGGGGGGAGCCGGTCAGGAAGGCAAGTTGCATGGACGTCGATTGTCCACACTCCGGCATCCGCCACCGCGCACGGCCGCTCCGAACCGGCCGGCCCGCCCCCCAATGGGGGGTTCGGCCGGTCGACACGCAGTGCGACCGGACAGACGGGGGGCGTCGTCTACCCAGGCAGCGGCAGCGCCCCGGTATGCTTGATCTGGTCCAGGCAGACGCTGGAGCGCACGTTGTCGACGCCGGGCAGCACCATCAGCGTGTCCATCAGGAACTGCGACAAGGCCTTGAGGTCGGGTGCGACCACCTTGAGCACATAGTCGAAGTCACCGGTGACCGAGAAACATTCCAGCACCGACGGCAAGGTGCGGATTCCGTCGGTGAACTTGCGCAGGTTCGAGCGGTGGCCTTTTTCCATCGACACATGGACGAAGGCGGTGACACCCAGGCCGAGACGGGCCGGGTCGAGCCGGGTTTCGTAGCCGGTGATCACGCCCAGTTCTTCCAGCCGCCGATGGCGCCGGTGGCACTGCGAGGTCGACAGGTTGACCGCCTCGGCCAGTTCCAGGTTGGAGGCGCGGCCATGGAGCTGCAAAAAGGCCAGCATCCGCAGGTCGGTGCGATCGAAGCTCAAATCGTGCAATCATGTCCCCTGGTAGTTTTGATTGGCGGGATTTTATTCCTTCGGATGTCTTGCCCAAGCCGCGGATTGCAAGCCTATTTTGCGTTCGTCGACTTACCATTCCGTCGTTGGTGCAATGGAACCGGACGCTGCGCGCCCTGTCGGGAGGTCGGCAGGCGGCGGCTTGCGTCACGCTGGTGACATATTGCCCCGATTGCCGGTGATCCGCGAAAAATGTAGCATGAGCCATGCCGGAAGCTTCCGGCGCTGCCCATGGCGCGGCTGTTGCCAAACCATGCAAGACCGATAGGAGATAAACACAATGGCTGATCTGTACGACAACCCGATGGGACTGATGGGATTCGAGTTCGTGGAGTTCGCGTCGCCCACTGCGGGTGTGCTCGAGCCGGTGTTCGAGATGATGGGTTTCACCAAGGTGGCGATCCATCGCTCCAAGAACGTGACCCTGTACCGCCAGGGCGACATCAACTTCATCATCAACGCAGAGCCGCGCAGCGTGGCTTCCTACTTTGCCGCGGAGCATGGTCCGTCCGCCTGCGGCCTGGCGTTTAGGGTGCGTAATTCGCGTGTCGCCTACGAGCGGGCACTGGAACTCGGCGCCGAACCGATGGAAATGCGCACCGGCCCGATGGAGCTGCACCTGCCGGCGATCAAGGGCATCGGCGGCGCACCGCTGTACCTGATCGACCGCTTCGAAGAAGGCCGCTCGATCTACGACATCGATTTCGATTTCATCGACGGGGTCGAACGCCATCCGGTCGGGCATGGCTTCAAGGTGGTCGACCACATGACGCACAACGTCTACCGCGGTCGCATGGCCTACTGGGCCAAGTACTACGAGCGGCTGTTCAACTTCAAGGAAATCCGCTACTTCGACATCAAGGGCGTCCACACCGGCCTGACCTCCAAGGCGATGACCGCGCCCGATGGCAAGATCCGCATTCCACTGAACGAGGAGTCGGCCAAGGGATCCGGCCAGATCGAAGAGTTCCTGATGCAGTTCAACGGTGAAGGCATCCAGCATATTGCGCTGCTGACCGACAACCTGATCGACAGCGTCGACAAGCTGCAGATGGCCGGCGTCCCGCTGCTGTCCGCGCCCAACGATGTCTACTACGAGATGCTGCAGGAGCGGCTGCCCGGCCACGGCCAGCCGGTGTCCGAGCTGCAGGCGCGCGGCATCCTGCTCGACGGCACGACCGAAGGCGGCAAGCCGCGCCTGCTGCTGCAGATCTTCTCCAAGACGCTGCTCGGCCCGGTGTTCTTCGAGTTCATCCAGCGCGAGGGCGACGACGGCTTCGGCGAAGGCAACTTCAAGGCCTTGTTCGAGTCGATCGAGCGCGACCAGATTGCCCGCGGCGTGATCCAGGCGGCCTGAGCCATGGCCGCACTGCAATACCAGAGCGGCTTCGGCAACGAATTTGCCACCGAGGTCCTGCCCGGCGCCTTGCCGGTCGGGCGCAACTCGCCGCAGCGCTGTGCGTACGGCCTGTATGCCGAGCAGTTGTCGGGCAGCGCGTTCACCGCGCCGCGTGCCGATAACCGGCGCTCCTGGTTGTACCGCATCCGCCCGTCGAGCATGCACCGGCCGTTCGAACAGGTTGATGCAGGTCGTTTGGTGTCGGATTTCGACGCCGTGCCGGCCACGCCGAACCAGTTGCGCTGGAGTCCGGTGCCGCTGCCGGAGCAGGCAACCGATTTTGTCCAGGGCCTGCTGACGATGGCCGGCCATGGCGGCGCGCAAGGGCAGGCGGGCGCTGCGGTGCACCTGTATGCAGCCAACCGGTCGATGCAGGGCCGGGTGTTCTACAACGCCGACGGCGAGATGCTGATCGTGCCGCAACAGGGCACCCACCGTTTCGTCACCGAGATGGGCATCATCGAAGCCGAGCCGCATGAGATCGTCGTGATTCCGCGCGGCGTGCGGTTCCGGCTTGAATTGCCGGATGGCCCGGTGCGCGGTTATGTCTGCGAGAACTTCGGC
>JBFJZP010000524.1:0-2868 GCA_041622095.1 Burkholderiaceae bacterium
CGCGCCGGCATGGGTGCAGGTCAAGGGCAAGGGCCTGATGCAGACCCGTTTCCTGCTGGCGCGCCGAGCCGCATCCGGGCATGCGGAAAAATCGCAGGATACGACGCATGCACAGCCAGAGGAAGCGCAGAGCCCCATCCGGATGGGGACCGAGTCCAGCCGCCAGGCGGCCTGAACCGCCCTCAGGCCATCAGGCGCGATGACTTGGGCAGATGGGTCATCAGGAACTCCATCTGGTCGGCCAGGATCCGCCGATTGCGCAATATGAAGTCTTCCCACAGGCTGGGCACGTAAGGCGCGTACAACAGCGGCATATGGGCCTGCTCCGGCGTGCGGCTGCTCTTGCGGTGGTTGCAGGGCCGGCAGGCGGTGACCACGTTCATCCAGTTGTCGACGCCGTTCTGCGCGAACGGCACGATATGTTCCCGGGTCAGGATATCCTCGCTGTGCTGCACCCCGCAATAGGCGCAGATATTGCGATCCCGGGCGAACAACTTGCTGTTGGTCAGGCTCGGCTTGAGGTTGAACGGGTTGATGTTGGGCACACCCTTGGTGCCGATGATGCTGTTGACGGCAATGATCGACTGCTCGCCGGTGCGCGCGTTGTGGCCGCCGTGGAACACCGCGACCTCGCCGCCGGACTCCCAGCGCACCTCGCCCGCCGCATAGTGGATCACGGCTTGCTCGAGCGAGATCCAGGATTGCGGCAAACCCTGGGCTGACAACTTCAAGACCTTCAACATGTGCCTCCTGAAACAACACCTTGCAATGCTGACTTCGAATGCCCTGTCCTGCTGCGGCGACCCGCAATCCGGATCGTGCAACAGTGGATCACAATATACCTGCTTTCCATGACGCCGACTGCGTCTACCGGGAATATCTGAGCTGCCCGATTTCAAGAACAAACCACGTTGGAACGCATGAAAGTCTTTCGCGGCCCGCACCACGCGACCCTGGCACCCGGATGTGCCCTCACCATCGGCAACTTCGACGGCGTTCATCGCGGGCACCAGGCCATGCTGGCCCTGCTGCGCGCCGAAGCCGCGCAGCGCGACCTGGCCAGCTGCGTCCTGACCTTCGAACCCCACCCGCGTGACTATTTCGCGGCCGCCACCGGAAGAGCCGACCTGGCACCAGCCCGCATCGGCAGCCTGCGCGACAAGCTGATGGATCTCGCCCATTGCGGCATCGACCAGACCGTGGTCATGCCGTTTCGCCCCGCTTTCGCCGAGATGTCCCCACAGGACTTCATCGGTTCGGTGCTCGCCGACGGCCTGCATGCGAAATACGTGCTGGTCGGCGACGACTTCCGCTTTGGCGCCAAACGCGCCGGCGACTACGCGCTGCTGGACGCAGCCGGCGAACGCCATGGCTTCGACGTCGCGCGCATGAACAGCTATGAAGTCCATGGCCTGCGCGTATCGAGTTCCGAAGTACGCGCGGCACTGGACGAAGGCCGCATGGCGGACGCGGAGCGCCTGCTCGGGCGGCCATACCGCATCTCCGGCCATGTGGTGCATGGCCGCAAGCTGGGCCGGGACCTGGGTTTCCCGACCCTGAACCTGCGCTTCGCCCACTGGAAGCCGGCCGCCAGCGGCATCTTCGTCGTGCAGGTCCATGGCCTGAGCGAACAGCCATTGCCCGGGGTCGCCAACCTGGGCGTGCGCCCATCGCTCGATCCGAACGATATCAACGGCGGACGGGTACTGCTGGAGACCCATTGCCTGCATTGGCCGGCGCACCTGGGACGCGATGGTGGCTACGGTAAAATCATCCGCGTGGAACTGCTGCACAAACTGCACGACGAACGAAAATACGACGGCCTGGACGCCCTGGAGCGGGCCATTGCGACCGATCGGGATGACGCACATGCGTACTTCGCGTCGATGCACGCCGAAACCCACCGGCAAACCACACGCGATCGAATTCAGTAGGCGAAAGCACCGCCCACACGCCCTGGTGGCGAGTGGCTCCGGGGCGTTTCGCCTTGCCGGCAAAGGCTGATGATGGCGCCCGGCACTCCCGGGCATCCCGATATTCCGTTCCAGCGACACCCGCCCTACCCTGGCGGGTTCCACATCGATGACTGACAAGACCGATTACCGCAGCACCCTGAACCTTCCCGAGACACCGTTTCCGATGCGCGGCGATCTGCCCAAGCGCGAACCGGTCTGGGCGCGCGAATGGGACGACAAAGGCATCTACAAGCAGTTGCGCGATGCCCGCCGCGGCGCCCCGCTGTTCATCCTGCATGACGGCCCGCCATACGCCAATGGCCAGATTCACATGGGCCACGCGGTCAACAAGATCCTCAAGGACATGATCGTCAAGGAGCGCCAGTTGGAGGGATTCGACGCGCGCTACATCCCGGGCTGGGACTGCCACGGCCTGCCGATCGAGAACGCGATCGAAAAGAAGTTCGGACGCAACCTGCCGCGCGACGAAATGCAGGCCAAGAGCCGCGCGTTCGCGACCGAGCAGATCGCGCTGCAGATGGGCGACTTCAAGCGCCTGGGGGTGCTGGGCGAATGGGACCGCCCCTACCGCACGATGGATTTCAAGAACGAGGCAGAGGAAATCCGGGCCTTCAAGCGGGTGGTCGAACGTGGCTTCGTCTATCGGGGCCTGAAGCCGGTCTACTGGTGTTTCGACTGCGGATCCTCGCTGGCGGAGTTCGAGATCGAATACGCCGACAAGAAATCCCAGACGCTGGACGTCGGCTTCCTGTGCGCCGAGCCGGCCCGACTGGCCCAGGCCTTCGGCCTGGCGGAGCTGGTGCAGCCGGCCTTCGCGGTGATCTGGACCACCACCGCCTGGACCATCCCGGCCAACCAGGCGCTGAACCTGAACCCGGAGCTGGAATACGCG
>JBFJZP010000525.1:0-2864 GCA_041622095.1 Burkholderiaceae bacterium
GAAGACGCCTTGCAGGCGGCTGCGCATCTGCATCAGCACCGCGTCGCCCGCCGCATGGCCGTGGCGATCGTTGACGTCCTTGAAGTGATCGATGTCGAACATGAAAAAGGTCAGGTCGGCGTCGTTTGGCAGCTTGGTGCCGTGCTGCAGGTGGTTCTCATGGGCCCGGACCGTCAGGGCGACGTCCGATGCAATGTGCTGGGTCAGGAAGCGGCGATTGCGCAGGCCGGTCAGCGGATCGGTCAGGCTCGACTCCTGCAAGGCCAGCGTAAGCCGCTGCAGTTCGGCGGTGCGCTGCTGGACCTTGGACTCCAGGGCCAGCTGGTTCAGCCGCAGCCGATAGGTGCGCCAGCGGACGATGCCGAATACCGCAGACGCCGCCAGTGCCAGCACCAACATGCGGAACCACCACTGCTGCCACCATGCGGGCAGCACCTGCACCGGGACCGCCAACTCGTTCGGGCTCCAGACTCCGCTGCGATTGGTTGCGCGCACCCGCAGCACATAGGAGCCGGGGGCCAGGTTGTTGTAGCTGGCGACCCGGTTGTTGGACGAGCCGGTGATCCAATCGCTGTCGAATCCTTCGAGTCGGTGGCTATACCGGATCCGCCCCGGGTCGCTGAAGTCCAGCGCGGCGAACTCCAGGCTGAAGCCGCGTTGCTGCGGATCGATCTGCAAGCCGTTCATCACCTGTCCGGCGGACTGCCGTAGTCCGTCGATACGCAACTCCGACACCACCAGCCGCGGTGCGTAATCGGACGGATTGAACAGTTCCGGCTTGACCACCAGCACACCCTTGCTGCCGCCGAACAACATGCGTCCGTCGGTCATGCGGGTGTACGAGCCGAACCAGCCGGTGCCGAGATTCGCGCCATCGACAGCCGTCAGGTCGGTCAATTGGTCTTTTGCCGGATCGTAGACCTGGATCTGCGTCCAGATGCGACCGCGCTTGTCGGCCATCAGGTTGACGCCAAACGGCCGGTTGACAATGCCATGGCGCTCGCTGATCCGGTCGAAGCTGGCCAATCGGCCGTCCCAGCGCGACATGCGATGCAGGCCGGCGACGGCGGTATCCACCCACAAGTTGTGTTGCGCGTCGAACAGCAGCCCGGCCACGGCGGCGTTGCCGAGCCCGGCAGCAGGGGGCGATTCAACCGGGTCGAGTTCGGCCTGCCCTGCGGGCAGGCGGAACAAGCCCTTCACGGCACCGACCCATAGGCTCTTGTCCGGGCCCTCGGCCAGGACATGGACCTCGCCTTTCAGTGCCGATCCGCTGCTACGAACGGCGATCCGCTCCAGTGTGACGGCCGCAGGACGCACCCGATATAGTCCGTCGCCTGTCGCGATCCACAGGCTGCCGTCGCTGCCGGCGAACAAGGAATTGGTCGGGCCGGCATGGGTCTGCAGGGCCAGGGTCTGCCGGCGATCGCGGTTGAACCGGTAGATCACATCGTCGGCACCCAGCCAGACGGCGCCGTCACGGGTCTGGGCCATGGCCGTGATCTGAGGTGGCTTCTGGTCGCTTGGCGGCTTGGGCACGCCGCCGACACCCTTGCGTACCGATCGGCCCGCATCCGTGACGACCTGGCCGATCACCCGCAGCGAGGCGTCGAGCACCGCAACCCCGCCACGCGAGGAGGATGCGGCCCAGATCTCGCCGTTATCGACCTGGAGCAGGCTGCGCACACTCGGATCCGCCAACGGGCTGTCCGGGTTCAGGTCGGCGCCGCGCAGCCAGATGCTCCTGTTGTTCGGGTTGTGGCGTTGCAGTCCGACGCCGAATCCACCAACCCACAACCAGCCGGCCTGGTCCAGCATCAATGCTGTCACTTCGCGTCCAGCCAGGCTGGTCGGCTTGCGGATGTCGTAACGCAATTGCCGCAGCAGTTGCAGATCCTGGTCATGGATGTCGATACCGGCCGCCGTGCCGACCCAGATTTCGCCTGCAGGTGTCTCGGCAAACGCGGAAATCGCGTCACGGGCTGGCGCCAGGGCTCCGGCTGCCGGGCCGACGAGCCGATCCTCTCCGGTTGCCGGATCGATGACGAGCAGCATGCCGCTCTGGGTGCCGACCCAGATGCGGCCATCGGATGCCTGGTGCAATGCCTGCACCTGCAGCCCCGCCAGGCGCGGCGCCATCGGTTCGAATCGGTTGCTGCCGCGTGTCAGGCGGCTCAGGCCGTTCCAGGTACCTACCCACAGGCTCCCGCTTCGATCGATCAGCAGCGACTGCACCCGGTCATCCGGCAACGCGCCCGCTTCGGCGCTGCGCCGGAAACGGGTGAAGCTCTGGTCGGTCACGTCAAACCGGGCCAGGCCACCGCCCAGGCTGCCAACCCAGATATGGCCGTCGAGGTCTTCGGCCAGCGCACGAATCGTCGGGAGCGGCGCGGGCGCGTCATCGGGCCGCGGCTTGTTATCCAGGCCGAAGTCGTACACCTGTTCGGATGCCGGGTCGTACACCGCCAGTCCATCGATATGGGTGCCGATCCACAAGCGCCCGTCGCGCGCCGGCAACAACGCACGGATCCAGCCCAGGTTGCGGCGCACCGGGTTCGCGCTCTTGCGCTCCTGGGGCCGAAAACGATAGCCGTCGAAACGCACCAGTCCGTCGCCGGTGGCGATCCAGATCAGTCCGGCCTTGTCCTGCGCCAGCGCGGCAACCACATCGCGTGGGATCACACCGACGCCGACCGAGTCGAAGCGCGGCTCATCCAGCCTGCTGGTCGCCCCGGTGGCCTGGGCGGCCAGCAGGTAACAAACGGCGAAAAGCAGCAGTTTTCCCAGCATGCGAAATCGTAACAGCGCCGCCGGCGACGCCTGGCAGAAGCCGGAACTTCGTCGACCGATGTTGGTTTTTTGCC
>JBFJZP010000526.1:0-2863 GCA_041622095.1 Burkholderiaceae bacterium
AGCCGGGTCGGTTCGCCGCGGCCGCCGTGGAAGTCGAAATAGGTGAGTTTGAGTTGGGTCATGGTGCACGCGCATGCGTTGCCACCATGCCGTCTGGCTGAGGATGGTCAGCGTCAGTGCCGCAAGAATGATGGCGGACAAGGGCGAGGTGAAGAACTCGCTGGCGAACTCTTGATACCGGTCCGGCCGAAGATCAGCAGCAAGATGTTGGCAAGCGTCGGGCAACCCGCAATGAACCAGAAGATATATCCTGCGCGCCGTGAGCCGCTATCGGTTTCGACAGATCACCCGAACGCGCGTATCGTCGTCGTCACGCCCCGTGGGCCCGCGGCACGCGGAACGGCATGCAGAACGACATGACCGCGCACAAGGAGACAGACCATGGCAAGAGAACTCGCAGGCAAGGTGGCCGCCGTCACCGGCGCGGCGTCGGGCATCGGCCTGGCCAGCACCGAGGCCATGCTCGCCGCCGGCGCCCGTGTGGTGATGGTGGACCGCGACGCGGCCGCGCTGAAAGCGCGACACGACAAACACGGCGACGCGGTGATCCCGCTCGTCATCGACCTGCTCGACGCGAAGGACTGCGCGACCCTGCTGCCGCGCGTGCTGCAGGCGACCGGCCAGCTCGACATCCTGCATGCGAATGCCGGCTCGTATGTCGGCGGCGACCTGGTCGACAACGACACCGGCGCGATCGACCGCATGCTGAACCTGAACGTCAACGTGGTGATGAAGAACGTGCATGATGTGTTGCCGCACATGATCCAGCGCCGCACCGGCGACATCATCGTCACCAGTTCGCTGGCGGCCCATTTCCCGACGCCGTGGGAGCCGGTTTATGCCGCGTCCAAATGGGCTATCAACTGCTTCGTGCAGACGGTGCGCCGCCAGGTGTTCAAGCATGGCATCCGCGTCGGTTCGATTTCGCCCGGCCCGGTCGTCAGCGCGCTGCTCGCCGACTGGCCGCCGGAAAAACTGCAGGAAGCGCGCGATTCGGGTAGCCTGCTCGAGGCCAGCGAGGTGGCCGAGGTGGTGCGATTCATGCTGACCCGCCCGCGCGGCATGACGATCCGCGACGTGGTGATGCTGCCGACGAACTTCGACTTGTAGCCGGCGTCAACATCGGCCTGAACGGCGGCCCGGAATTCCAGCACACCGAAGCCTTCTCGTTCCAGGCGGCCACCGACGACCGGGCCGAAGCCGACCGCCGGTGCAACGCGATCGTCGGAAACGGCGGTCAGTCGACGGAACAGCCCACCTTGCCGCCCGCCTCGACAATTGCCGCCCAGCTGTTGTCGTCCACCACGATGCCGTCGCGTTCGCGGGCGATACGTGCGGCGCGCTCCGGGTCACCGGCGATCATCACGCCCTTGGAGCCTTGCGGCGCCGGACTTTGCTTGAGCCAGTTGATGAACTCGCCGGCTTCGTGTTCGAAGCTCTCGCGGGTGCCGAGTTTTTCCGGGTCGATCAGGATGGTCAACATGCTGTTGAGCACCGCGGCGCGGCCGTCGCTGGTGCCGCGCCAGGTGGCGCCGCCGGACAAGGCGCCGCCGAGCAGTTCGCAGGCCACCGCCATGCCGTAGCCCTTGTGTTCGCCGAAGGTCATCAGGGCGCCGAACAAGCCGTTGGACTGCGGCACGACGACGACGCCGGGGTCGCTGGTGGGGTTGCCGTGTTCGTCGATCAGGTAACCCGGCGGGATCTTGCGGCCTTCCATGTGCGCCACGCGCATCTTGCCTTGTGCCACGCGGCTGGTGGCGAAGTCGAGCACGAAGGGCGGCTGGTCCTTGAGCGGGATGCCGATGCAGCAGGGGTTGGTGCCGAAGCGGCCGTCGCCGCCGCCGGTTGGAGCGACGATCGGGCGGGCCAGCACGTTGACAAAATGGATCGACACCAGGCCCTGGGCCACCGCCATCTCGCTGAAGTGGCCGATGCGCCCGAGGTGGTGCGCGCTCTTGACGGTCATGATGCAACTGCCGTGTTGCCTGGCGCGCTCCATGCCCAGGGTCATCGCCTGTTCGCCGATGACCTGGCCGAAACCATGGCCGCCGTCGACCGTCAGCAGGCTGCCGGTGTCCAGCATCACCTTGGCGTGGGTATTGGGCGTGAGCCCGCCTTCTAGCACCGCGTCGACATAACGCGGCACCATGCCCACGCCATGCGAGTCATGGCCGCAGAGGTTGGCCAGCACCAGGTTGTGGGCCACGGTGGCGGCTTCGGCCTGCGAGCTGCGGTTGGCCACGAGGATTTTTTCGACGGTGGCGCGCAGTGCGGCGGCCTGGATGGTTTTGGACATGGCGGTTCAGGAGTGGCTGGAGGTTTCGGAAACTGGCGCGGATAGCCGGGCGATTACATGACGGCGCCGACCTGCCAGGGCACGAACTCGTTCTGCCCGTAGCCATGGCGCTCGCTCTTGCTGGCGTGGCCCGATGCGGTGGCCAGCACCAGATCGAAAATACGCTGGCCCATCTCGGCCACCGAGCAGCTGCCATCGATGACTTCGCCGCAGTTGATGTCCATGTCGTCTTCCTGCTTGCGCCACAGGTTGGAGTTGGTGGCCAGTTTCAGCGAAGGCGAGGGCGCGCAGCCGTAGGCCGAGCCGCGGCCGGTGGTGAAGCAGATCATGTTGGCGCCGCCGGCGACCTGGCCGGTGGCGCTGACCGGGTCGTAGCCGGGCGTGTCCATGAAGACAAAGCCGTGTTTGTCGACCTTGTCCGCATATTCGTACACCGCCTGCAGGTTGCTGGTGCCGCCCTTGGCCACCGCGCCGAGCGATTTTTCCAGGATGGTGGTCAGGCCGCCGGCCTTGTTGCCGGGCGAGGGGTTGTTGTTCATCTCGCCGCCGTTGATCGCAGTGTAGTTC
>JBFJZP010000527.1:0-2855 GCA_041622095.1 Burkholderiaceae bacterium
CGAAGCCGATGTGTTCGGCGAACACCGCGAGGTTGTCGCCGCCGATGACCAGTTCATGCAGCGGCTGCAGTGGATATTCATGCATTCCACCGCGCCCGTCGGGCAATCGGCTCGCCAGTGTGGGCTTGCGTTCGCGATAAATGGTGGACGCGATGCCCAGGCGCAGCAGCATGCGTTGCGCGGCTTCGAGCGCCTTGAGATCGACCTGCGTCAATCGGACGCTGACGCCTTTTTCCTGCGTGCCCTGGACCGAGCCGTCTGCGTCGAACATCCCGCGCAACAAGCCGCGGCAGAAGTCGGAGGACGCCGCTTCCATGGCCGGCGTAATGGTCTTGTGGCCTGGCGCGGCACCGAGTTCGAGTGCCAGCTTGCGCAACGCGTCGCTGGCCATCCGGAACTCACCCCGGCCCTGCACGCGCCGCTGCCAGCCACGGAAGTCGGAACGATGGGGCAGGGTCATGGCCGCCATTTCGGCTGCGCGCATGATGCCGCCGGCGCTGTGGTCGAAAGCCGCCGGCGCACCGCTGACCGCGCGCAGTTCCGGCGCCCACGCCGACAACACCGCCTTGTCGGCCTTGAGCGTTCCGTCGCCGATCAGCAGGCCGATCAGGTATCCCTCGGCTTCGGTATGTTGTCCCTCCCAGCCTTGTGCCGCCCGATGGTTGTGCAACACCAGTTCGTCGCCGGGCTGGATCTGCGCCACCGTGGTCCAGGCGCTTTCGATCAGGTAGCGGGTCTTGCGCGTCACCCGCCGTACCGGATGGTCGGCCGTGACGCGCAGCGCATGTCCTTGCCGGGTTTGCAGGTGGAATACGGGTTTGATGCCGGTCGGGAAGAACCCCTCAGATTCCGTCCGGTACACCTTGCCGTCGACCAGCGCCAGAAAGGGCTGTCCGACCAGATCGGCCACCTGGCGCGCGCCGTCACCGGTCATGACCCAGGTATCGGCGGTCACGCAAGGATTCGTACTCGCAATCGTCTCGCAATACTGCAGGTTGTTGTCGTTGTTGATGCGGTCCAGGAACAACACGCCGGGTTCGGCATGGTCGTAGGTCGAGCGCATGATCTGGTCCCACAATACCCGCGCCGGCAGTTTGCGATAGACCCAGTACGGGCTGCCCTCGGCCGGTGTCACCGCATACGCGCCGGCCTGTTTTTGCGCCGTGCCCGGCTCGGCCCGGTGCACCAGCTCGATCTCTGCGTCGGCTTGCACCGCCTGCATGAAGGCGTCGGTGACGCCGACCGATATATTGAAGTTGCTCAGGCCGCCGGTGTCCTTGGCGCGGATGAATTCCTCGATGTCCGGATGGTCGCAGCGGAGCACGCCCATCTGCGCGCCGCGCCGCGCGCCGGCGGACTCGACGGTCTCGCAGGAGCGGTCGAAAACCTGCATGTAGCTCACCGGGCCCGACGCGCTGCTGCGCGTGCTGCCGACCCAGGCACCACGCGGGCGAATGCGGGAGAAGTCATAGCCGACGCCACCGCCCTTGCGCATGGTCTCGGCGGCCTGCGTCAGCGCGATATAGATACCGGGAAAGCCGTCTTCTTCATGCGCGATCGAGTCGCCCACCGGTTGCACGAAGCAGTTGATCAGCGTGGCGGACAAGTCGGTGCCGGCCGCCGACTGGATACGGCCGGCCGGCAGGAAACCTCCTTGCAGCGCCTGCAGGAACCGCGCCTGCCAGTGTGCACGCTGCGCCGGCTCCTCGGCCTGGGCCAGCGCCTGCGCGACGCGGCGATTCACGTCGGCGATCGACTGTTCGCCGTCCTTGGCGTATTTCTCCAGCAGGATCTCCTCGCTGATGGATTGCGCGGTCATGGCGGCCGCTTTGCGGGTGGTGGGGCGGGTTTCGGACATGATGGTGATGTGTGTTGGGTCGAAGATGGTTGCCAATGCGGTATTGCCGTTAGGCAGCATAAGGTGCATCATCTGTGCATCATTTGATGCCGCACAATATCAGCGCTGTCTGTATGGACAGCATCCTGTCTTTTTACTCTTTTTGCGAGCCGCGCACCAGCGCGGAGCCAGCCGATGGAAATTACCAGCTTCGACGATCTGCTGAGCGCGGCCCGCCAGCAGGACCAGCCCCAGCGCCTGTTGTTCGTATTCACTGCGGCCGAGCTCGACCCGGACGCCACCGAGGCCCAGCGGCGCGATTTCGAGGCCGGTCACGGCGGGGCCCTGGTGCCGGTGATGGCGGTCGACAAGTCACCCGAAGAACTGGCCGATTTCGCCGCGCTGGCGCAGGAGTCGCTTCAGTTCGGCAAACCCTGGGCCGTGGTGTTCGTCGCCGCGGTGTCGGGGCGTGCCGGTGTGGCCCCCGGTGAGGCAGATGTGGAGCAGGTCTTGACCCGCATGACCGACGCAGTGCGCGCCGGCGAACTGGCCGGCTTCATTCCGTTCGACCGCGAAGGCCATACCGTCGTCTTCGGCTGAGCCCGGGCGCCGGCCCCGGCGCAGTGCTTGTCAAGCCAGGCCGAGTGTCGCCGAGCGCGTGATGGCGACAGCGACGATATACGCCACCGTCGACAAGGCGGCCAGGAATGCTGCCGCCTGTTGCGCGCGCGGCAATCCGACGCGAAACGCCATGCTGCCCAGGCCGATGTACAGCAGCAGGGCCAGCACCTTGGCGGTCAACCAGCCCTGGGCCAGCGGGTACTGCTGGCTGTACAGGCTCAGCGCAATCGCCGCCGCCAGCAATACCGTGTCGTTGACATGCGGCGCGATGCGCAGCAGTCGCCAGCGGCGCCATTCGATGCCGGTGAACTGCAACACGCCGCGCAGCAGGAACAGGCTGATGCTGATGCTGGCGCTGGCGATATGCAGCAGGCGGATGTCGGTGTAGGACATGCCG
>JBFJZP010000528.1:0-2854 GCA_041622095.1 Burkholderiaceae bacterium
ATCGCGGCGGTCAGCAGCACCGTGTCGTTGACATGCGGCAGGATGCGCAGAACGCGCCAGCGGCGCCAGTCGGTGCCGGTGAACTGCAACACGCCACGCAGCAGGAACAGGCTGATGCTGATGCTGGCGCAGGCGATGTGCAACAGGCGGATGTCGGTGTAGGACATGCCGGTGCGCCGGCTCAGATCGCAGCCAACTGCGCCTCCCCGGTCAGCAGTGTATGCAACAGATCGCGCACGCTGCGGATCTGGTCGCCAAACGGCAAGGCACCGGCGCCGCGGAAGAACAGGCCCTTGCGGGTGTCGCCGCGCAAGGCGGCGGCCAACTGGTTGTCGATGCAGAACTGGCCCCATTGGTCGAAGCCGTCGCGCAGGCCGCACTGGGCCAGGCAATCGAAGCTCTTGGTGCAGCGGGCTTTCGGGTGGGCCACCGACTGCAGTCGCGACTCCAGCTTCAGATAGGCATCGAGCCAGGGCGTGCGCACTGCACGCGCCGGCAGTCCGGCGACGCTGGTGAACTCGACCAGCGCATCGTCGGTCGCCTGCGCCAGCACCTGCTTGAAGGCGGGGTCTGCGTCGCCTTCCTCGGTCACCGCAAACGGCGTGCCCAGTTGCACGGCTGCCGCACCCAGGTCCTGCAGGCGCCGGATGTCGGCCTGGCTGCGGATGCCGCCGGCGGCGATGATGGGCAATGTGTCTTCGATGCCGGCCGAGCGCAGGAAGGCGCGCGCCTGCGGTATGGCGTTCTCGAAGTCGAAACGCGGATCCTGCAGGTCGGCAATTTTCGCGGCGCCCAGGTGGCCGCCGGCCAGGCGTGGATGTTCGATGACGATCGCGTCCGGCAGGCGCTTCTTGCGTTCCCACTTGCGCACCAGCAGTTGCACGCCGCGCGCGTCCGACAGGATCGGTATCAGCGCGGTGTCCGGGTGCTCGCGCGCCAGGTCGGGCAGGTCCAGTGGCAGGCCGGCGCCGACCACCACCGCATCGATGCCGCATTGCAGGGCCCGGGTGATCGACGGCCCGTAGGCGGTGACGGCCCGCATCACATTGACCGCCAGCAGCCCGCGGCCACCGGCACGCTCGCGTGCCAGCCGGATCTCGCGTTCCAGCGCCTGCAGGTTGGCCGCGTCGATCGCCTCCTTTGCCGCCGGGCCGGGTGGCAGACCCTGGGTGCGCGCCATCAGGTCCGGGTGGTGCCGGCGCAGGTCGACCGACGATATCGTGCCGACGCCGCCCAGCGCGGCGACGCTGCCGGCCAGCCGGTGGGCCGACACGCCGATACCCATGCCGCCTTGCACCACAGGCAGCAGCGTGCGACCGCGCAAAGTCAACGCGCGCAGGCCGCCGCGTTGCAGCCAGCGGGCGCATTCAGGTTCGATCGGGTTCGGGTTCGCGAGGGGGGAGGGCACAGAGGCAGGCATGACGGCGGTCCAGGCGGGCGAGCGCCAGAAATTCGATGCCCGAGCGTAGTGCCACGCGACCTGCCGGGGTTTGCGCCATGTCAACTGGCGGCGGTTGGCCCCGCTTCTCAGCGCTCCGCAATATAGTGCTGCATGCTGACCGTCTCGCCCGGCAGCAGGAAGGCGCGTACCTGCGACTCCAGCTCATGGTCGGCCATCGTGGCGCGGGCACGCTGGTGCAGGTAGTCGGCCCAGGAGGTCACGATGAAGCGTTCGACAAAACGCTGCGGGTCGGCCAGGTCGCGGTAGACGCGCCAGAAGGTCGCGCCGTCGCGCCGGCGCGGCGCGCGCAGCTGGCTGATCGCGCTGAGGAAGTCGTCGGCGTTCTGCGGGTCGATGCGGTAGGCCATTTCCACCGCGATCGGGCCACCGCCCGGGTCGGGCTCCTTGCCCAGGAACAGGTCTTGCAGCGACGGCGTGGCCGGTGTCACGTCGCGGGCCTCGCCCATGCGCAGCGGAAAATGGCGCGCCATCAAGGGGCCGGTTGCCATGCAGGCGGCTGCGACACACAAGGCGGTGGTCAGTCCGGCGAGGTCGGACAAGGCGCCCCAGAATGCCGAACCCAGTGCAAAAGCCCCGAGTGCTGCCAGTGTGTGCATCGCCACCGCGCGTGCGCGCACCCAGGGCGGCACGCTGGTCTGCGTGGCGGTGTTGAAGGTGGACATCACCGCCATCCAGGCGCCGCCGCCGACCACCAGGGCCAGGTACACCGGCAGATGCCAGCGCGACAAGGCGGCGATCAGCATCACCAGGGCATACGCCATGCAGCCGGTGGTGACCAGCGCCTCCAGCCCGAAACGCGCGCGTACCTTGCCGATCAGGCTGCCGGCAATCACGGCACCGGCGCCCATGCAACCCATCATCAGGCCGAAACCTTCCGCGCCCAGGCCGAGCTGGCGCTGGCCGATGATCGGCAACAAGGCCCACAAGGCCGACCCCGAGCCGCTGTAGGCGGCGGCGCGCAGCAGTTGCGCCAGCACGGTATGCGAATGCCAGGCGAAGCGCAAGGCGCTGAGCATGCCGCCCCACAGGCGCTCGGCCGGCAGCCGCGAGGGGGGATGCGGCGCGGGCGGCCAGCGCCGGATCGAATGCATCATGTACAAGGTGCTGAGCACCGCCAGCGCAAAGTTCCACGGACCACCGGCGTACACGAAGACCAGGCCGGCCAGTGCGGGGCCCAGCGCCCGGGCGCCGTTGTAGGCCACGCTGGTGGCGATGATCGCCTGCGGCAATTCCTCGCGCGTCACCGCGTCTGCCACCGTCGAGTTCCATGCGGGCGACATCAGCGCGGTGCAACTGCCGGCCACGAAGATCAGGAACAACACGCCACCCGGTCCGGTCATGTTGGCCAGCGACAAGCCGGCCAGCAGGATGCCGGCCGCGGCCTGTATCGCC
>JBFJZP010000529.1:0-2853 GCA_041622095.1 Burkholderiaceae bacterium
AACGCGATCGAAAAACTGCACGGCCGCAACCTCGGCCGTGATGACATGCAGGCGAAGAGCCGCGCATTCGCCACCGAGCAGATCGACCAGCAGCGCGAGGACTTCCGCCGCCTGGGCGTGCTCGGCGACTGGGAACGCCCCTACCGCACCATGGACCCGGCGAACGAGGCCGGCGAACTCCGCGCCTTCAAGCGCGTGATCGAGCGCGGTTTCGTCTACCGCGGCCTCAAGCCGGTCTACTGGTGTTTCGACTGCGGCTCGTCGCTGGCCGAATTCGAGATCGAATACGCCGACAAGAAGAGCGACACGCTGGACGTCGGTTTCCTGTGCGCCGAGCCGGCCCGACTGGCCCAGGCCTTCGGCCTGGCGGAGCTGGCGCAGCCGGCCTTCGCGGTGATCTGGACCACCACCGCCTGGACCATCCCGGCCAACCAGGCGCTGAACCTGAACCCGGAGCTGGAATACGCGCTGGTCGAGACGCCCCGCGGCCTGCTGCTGCTGGCGTCGAGCCTGGTCACGCAGTGCCTGGAGCGCTACCAGCTGACCGGCAGCGTGCTGGCCACGACCCAGGGCAAGGCGCTGGCCGGCATCCACTTCCACCATCCGCTGGCCCATGTGGACAAGGGTTACGACCGGCTGGCGCCGATCTACCTGGCCGACTATGCCACTGCCGACGACGGCACCGGCATCGTGCACTCGTCACCGGCATATGGCGTGGATGACTTCAACAGCTGCGTCGCCCATGGCGTCGCATTGGACGACATCCTCAATCCGGTGCAGGGCAACGGCCAATACGCGGCCGATTTGCCGCTGTTCGGTGGGCTCAACATCTGGAAGGCCTGCCCGCAGATCATCGAGGTGCTCGGCAATTCCGACCGGCTTTTCGCCACAACCCATATCTCGCACAGCTACCCGCACTGCTGGCGTCACAAGACGCCGGTGATCTACCGCGCTGCCGCGCAGTGGTTCATCCGCATGGATGAGGGTGAAGGCGTGTTCACCAAGGACAAGGCACCGTCCAGCCTGCGCCAGATGGCGCTGGCCGCGATCGAGCAAACCGCGTTTTATCCGGAAAACGGCCGCACCCGGCTGCGCGACATGATTGCCGGTCGCCCGGACTGGTGCATCAGCCGCCAGCGCAACTGGGGTGTTCCGCTGCCCTTCTTCATTCACCGCGACTCGGGCGAACTGCATCCGCGCACGATGGAAATCCTCGACCTGGCCGCCGACATGGTGGAACAAGGCGGCATCGAGGCCTGGAGCAAGGCCACCGCCGAGTCCATCATCGGCGCCGAGGATGCCATGGTCTACACCAAGAGCAACGACATCCTGGAGGTCTGGTTCGATTCCGGCACCACGCACACCACGGTGCTCAAGGGCTCGCATGCCGGCAACGGCCACCCTGAGGGGCCGGAAGCCGACCTGTACCTGGAAGGCCACGACCAGCACCGCGGCTGGTTCCACTCGTCACTGCTGACCGCCTGCGCGATGTACGACCGCGCGCCCTACAAGGCCTTGCTGACACACGGCTTCACCGTCGACAGCCAGGGCCGCAAGATGAGCAAGAGCCTGGGCAATGGCGTCGATCCGCAAGAGACATCGAAGAAGCTGGGCGCCGAGATCATCCGGCTCTGGGTTGCCGCCAGCGACTACTCCGGCGACATCGCCGGCGACGAAAAAATCCTGGCCCGGGTGGTCGACACCTACCGGCGCATCCGCAACACCTTGAAATTCCTGCTGGCCAACACCAGCGACTTCGATCCGGCCCGCCATGCGCTGGCACCGGCCGACATGCTGGAAATCGACCGGTTCGCCTTGTCCCGGCTGGCCCAGCTGCAGCAGGACATCCTGGCGCATTACAAGGTCTACGAATTCCATCCGGTGGTGGCCAAGCTGCAGATCTACTGCAGCGAAGACCTGGGCGCGTTCTACCTCGACATCCTCAAGGACCGGCTCTACACGACTGGCGCCGACTCGGTGGCCCGCCGTTCGGCGCAGACCGCGTTGTGGCAGATCACCCAGGCGATGCTGCGCTGGATGGCGCCGTTCCTGAGCTTTACCGCGGAGGAGGCCTGGAGCGTGTTGTCCGCAGCCGGCAAGGTCGCACCCGAGGAGCAGGTGTCGATCTTCGCCAGCCGCTTCGCGACACTGCCCGCGCCGGACATGCAGTTGCTGGACAAGTGGTCCCGGATCCGCAGCGTGCGCGAACTGGCGAACAAGGAGATCGAAGCCCTGCGCGAAGCCACCAAGGTCGGCTCGTCCTTGCAGGCCCGTGTCGACATCGAGGTGCCGGCCGACACCCACGGCGAACTGCTGTCCGCGCTGCAAAGCCTGGGCGATGACCTGCGTTTCGTCTTCATCACCTCCGACGCCACAGTCACCGCTGGCACCGCGCTGCGCGCCACGCCAGCCCCGGTGACGGACGCCAAATGCGAACGCTGCTGGCACTACCGCGCCGACGTCGGCCATGACGCGGCGCATCCCGGCATCTGCGGCCGCTGCACGACCAACCTGTTCGGCGCGGGCGAGACGCGGCGCTTCGCGTGATGGCCCGCCTGTCGCGTCCCGACGGCAGCGGCATGCTGCCCTGGCTCGGCCTGGCCCTGGCGATCCTGATCATCGACCAGTTCACCAAGGTCATGGTGCTGGGTTATTTCCGGCTCGGCGACAGCATGCGGGTGACCGGCTTCTTCAACCTGGTGCGGGTGCACAACGCCGGCGCGGCCTTTTCGTTCCTCGCCGGCGCGTCGGGCTGGCAGCGCTGGTTCTTCGTCGGCATCGGCGTGCTCGCCTCGGGTTTCATCACCTGGATGCTGCGCCGCCACGCCGACCAGCGCCTGTTCTGCTTCGCGC
>JBFJZP010000530.1:0-2849 GCA_041622095.1 Burkholderiaceae bacterium
CTGGGTGAACGCAGCTTCGAGGTGCTGGCGCCGGAATCCGGCGTGGTGACCCTGATCAACAACCTGCATCTGGCCCATATCGCCGGCCATGCCGGCGCACCCAAGGTCAAGTCCGCCGGCGTCGACCTGATGTGCAAGCTCGGCCAGACCGTGGTCAAGGGCGATGTCCTGTACCGCGTTCATGCCCGTTTCCCGGCCGACCTGGAGTTCGCCCGCCGCGCCTGCGAGAGCGCCAGCGGGTATACGATCGGCGCGGCACAGGACATACCCCAGGTATCGGTTGAATTCTGAGAGAACCCACGCCATGCTGCTGTATTTCGATGACCAGGCCGATGCCGCATGCCGGCTGGCGCAAGCCGCCGGACTGACCGCCACATGTGTCGAACGCCACCGCTTTCCCGACGGCGAGATCAAGTTGCGCCTGCCGCCGGCGCTGCCGCCACGGGTCGTGGTGTACCGCAGCCTGGACAACCCGAACGAGAAACTGGTCGAACTGCTGCTGCTGGCGCAGACCGCCCGATCACTCGGTGCAGGGCACCTGACGCTGGTGGCGCCCTACATGGCCTACATGCGCCAGGACATGGCGTTCAGCCCCGGCGAGGCGATCAGCCAGCGCATCATCGGGCAGTTCCTGTCGACCATCGTCCAGGCCATCGTGTCGGTCGACCCGCATCTGCATCGGGTCGCCACGCTGCAGGAACTGGTGCCTGGCGCCGATGCGGTGGTGTTGACCGGCGCCGAAATGCTCGCCGACCTGATCGTCCAGCGGCGTCCAGGCGCCTTGCTGGTCGGACCGGATGCGGAATCGGCGCAATGGATCACGCGCGCTGGCGCACGCCACGGACTCGACCATCGGGTCTGCACCAAGGTCCGCAGCGGCGACCGCGACGTGGCGGTGGCGCTGCCGCCGGGTGACGTGGCCGGTCGCGCCGTCGTCATCCTGGACGACATGGCCAGCACCGGACATACCGTGGCGGCGGCGGCCCGCTTGTTGCGCGATGCCGGTGCCGCTTCGATCGACGCGGCGGTCACCCACGCCCTGTTCACGCCGCAGGCGATGGACCTGATGCGCGACAGCGGCGTCGGCGAAGTCTGGAGCACCGACTGCATCGCGCATGCCAGCAATGAGGTGCACATGGCGCCGCTGCTGGCCGACGCGCTGGCGCAGTTGCTGGCGCGCTCAAGCCGCGCCTGAGTGCGCCGGCGTGGCCGGCATCGCGATCACGCGCTGCACCTTGCCGCTGCGGCCGAGCCTGGGCGCGACATCGAGTTCATCCACCAGGTGCAGGCGACCGACGCCCTGTTCGGCGCAGAAACTGCGCAGCGCCGCATGGCAATGCGCCGCCGCATCCACCGCATCCTGGCCGCGCAGGCCCAGCCGCAGCACCAGCGTGTGGGCATCGCGCTGGCGCAACTGGAAATCGAACACACCGGCGTCGTCTTCCAGGACGGTGCTCAGCGCCATCGGCAGCAGCGTCACCGATCGCTTGCCACGTCCGGCCATCACCAGCGCGTCGTCATGACGGCCGTGTACATGGATAACCGGCAGTGCCGAGCCGCAGGCACAGGGCTCGGTCGCAAAACGGATCTGGTCGCCAAGGTCGTAGCGGATCAGCGGCTGGACATGGTTGACCAGGTTGGTGAGCAGGACGGTGTGGGATGTCTCGCCAGGGGCCACCGGCTGGTGGTGCCGGTCCACCGGTTCGAGAATCACCCAGTCGGCGTTCAGGTGCATGTTGCCGCTGGCGCATTCCCAGCCCATGGCCAGGAACTCGGAGGCGCCATAGCTGTTGCGCACCGTGCAGCCCAGTTGCTGCTCGATCCGTTGGCGCATGTTGTCGCCCAGGGTCTCGCCACCGGTCCAGACCTCCTGCAACCCGACCCGCAAGGCGCCGCTGGCCGCCTCGCCGGCCAGCATCGATGCGGCGGTCGGATAGGTCGCGATCACTGCCGGCGCAAACTGGTTCAGCTCCGCCACCAGGTCGTCGATCGGCTGGGCGATCGAAAAGCTGCGCAGCATGGGTGCCATCCAGGGGTTGAGCCGCTGCAGGCGCAACATCGACACGACGCTGGCGAAGTGACCGCTGATCGCACCGACGAAGGCGATGCGCCGGCCCAGCGCCATCGGAGCGGACCAGGATTGCGGCCTGGCACGGCGCAGCCCCTCCAGCGCGTCGTAGACGGACATGGCGCGTGCATCCTGCACGAACACCGCCGGCGTGCCGCTGGTACCCGAGCTCTCCCAGACCTGGTACTTGCCCAGGTACGGCTCGGCAATCCGCTGCGGGTCGGCGATGAATACCCGTAACGGCGACAGGTGCAAGGCCGGATCGGTCACCCAGCGGTCGAACTGGCGCATCAGCGTGTGCTTGTGCGTGACCGGCATCGATTCGAGCGCAATGTCGGCTCCATTGCGCCCGCCCAGATGTTGCCGGTACAGCGGCGCGGCGCGCGCCGCATCGAACAACGCGGCGAGCCGGGTCGCACGACGCTCGGCAACCTGCGCCGGGCTGGCCAGGTCGACCCAACCGATATCCCAGGCCACCTCGGCCATCCGGAACGGGTCGAACACTGCCTTCATGTTTGCGCGTCGGTCGCCGCAAGGCCCACGGTCTGAGCCACCAGCACCTGCTCATCCGCCGACAGGCCCATGGCCTGGGACAAGGCGTGGCGATCGATCCAGGCGCGGATGACGGTCGCCAGACCGGCGCCAGCGCAATACAGGCAGGCGTTCTGCGCGTTCATCGCGCTCGGAGCGGTGCGCCCTCCGACATCGGGCCGGTTCACGCCAGCGGTCGCCCACAACAGGTCGGACAGGACCTGGTGCTCCAGCGGCGCCGGATCGAAAG
>JBFJZP010000531.1:0-2847 GCA_041622095.1 Burkholderiaceae bacterium
CACCCTGCTGATCGTCTACCACTCCCTCACCGGTGGCACCGAGCAGATGGCGCGCGCCGCGGCGGCAGGCGCCGCACGCGCCGACGGCCTGCAGGTTCGCCTGCTGCATGCCGACCAGGCGGGTGCGGACGACCTGCTGGCGGCGCAAGCCTACCTGTTCGCAACGCCGGAGAACCTGGCCGCGATCGCCGGTGTCATGAAGGCCTTCTTCGATCGCTGCTATTACCCGGTGCTCGAGCGTATCCAGGGCCGCCCGTATGCACTGCTGGTGTGCGCCGGCAGCGACGGCAGCAATGCGGTGCGCCAGGTCGAACGTATTGCCACCGGCTGGCGCCTGCGCAAGGTCGCCGAGTCGCTGATCGTCTGCACCCATGCGCAGACACCCGAGGCGATTCTCGCGCCCAAGACGATTGCGCCGGACGCGTTGCAGGCCTGCGAGGAGATCGGCGAAGCCCTCGGCCAGGGCCTGGTCATGGGCTTGTTCTGACCGCTGCGCGCAGCATCCATGCCATCATCTGTCCATGCTGAAATCACTCAAGGAACTGTTCGACAAGCTGAGCCCGCTGGCGGCGGCGACCGATCCACGCGCGGAAGAACATGCGCTGCAACTCGCCACCGCGGTCATGCTGGTCGAGGTGATGCGCTCGGACGCCACCTTCCATGACGACGAGCGCGAGGCGGTGCTGGCCGCATTGCAGGAGAAGTTCGCGCTCGACGCCGACGAGGCCCACGACCTGAGCGAACGCGCCCATGAAACCGCGCGCCAGGCCACCGACCTGTTTGCGTTCACCTCGCGCATCAACGAACACTTCGACATGTCCCGCAAATTGCGCATGATCGAGCTGATGTGGGCGGTGGCATATGCCGACGGCCACCTGGCAGACCATGAGCGCCATGTGATGTGGCGTGTCGCCGACCTGCTGCATATTCCGAAGGGCGCCTACGCGCATGCCCGCATCCGTGCGCGCGACGCCGCCGGTGCGGTCGATGCGCAGATTGCGTCGCCTGCCGCGCCCGGGCCGGCCCCAGCCAATTGAACAAGGGAGTCTCCATGGCGCAGCCGCCAGCGGCCACCGACAAGGCGGCCGCTATCGTCTCGATCCGCGGCCTGGGCAAGACCTACGCCGGCGGCTTTGAGGCCCTCAAGAACATCAACCTGGATATCCGCCGCGGCGAGATCTTCGCGCTGCTCGGACCGAACGGCGCCGGCAAGACCACCTTGATCAGCATCGTCTGCGGCATCGCCAACGCCAGCACCGGCACGATCGTCGCCGACGGCCACGACACGGTGCGCGATTACCGCGCGGCCCGCGCAGCGATCGGCCTGGTACCCCAGGAACTGCAGACCGACGCATTCGAATCGGTCTGGGCCACGGTGAACTTCAGCCGCGGCCTGTTCGGCAAGGCGCCGAACCCCGCCTATATCGAACAGGTGCTGCGCGACCTCTCGTTGTGGGACAAACGCGACAACAAGATCATGACGCTGTCCGGCGGCATGAAGCGCCGGGTGCTGATCGCCAAGGCCTTGTCGCATGAGCCGCGCATCCTGTTCCTGGACGAACCCAGCGCCGGCGTCGACGTCGAACTGCGCCACGACATGTGGCGCATGGTGCGCAAGCTGCGCGAAGGTGGAACGACCATCATCCTGACCACCCACTACATCGAGGAGGCAGAGGACATGGCGGACCGCATCGGCGTGATCAACCGGGGCGAACTGATCGTCGTCGAGGACAAGCAGGTGTTGATGCGCACGCTGGGCAAGAAGCAGCTGACCATCAGCCTGGCGCATCCGCTGGCGCAGATTCCGCAGGCACTGGCCGGCGGCATGCTGGAATTGTCCGCCGACGGACTGACGCTGACCTACAGCTTCGACACCCAGCAGGAGGAAACCGGCATTGCCGGGCTGCTGCGCAAACTCGGCGAACACAACATCGAGTTCAAGGACTTGCGCACCCGGGAGAGCTCGCTGGAAGACATCTTCGTCAGCCTGGTGCGCAAACCGGCGGAGGTGTCGACATGAACATCCATGGTGTTCGCGCCATCTACCGCTTCGAGATGGCACGTGCGTTTCGCACGCTGATGCAGAGCATCGTCTCGCCAGTGTTGTCGACCTCGCTGTATTTCATCGTGTTCGGCACCGCGATCGGTTCGCGCATGGGCAATATCGACAACGTCAGTTATGGCGCCTTCATCATTCCCGGGCTTGTGATGTTGTCGCTGCTCAACGAGAGCATCTCGAACGCATCCTTCGGTATCTACATGCCGAAATGGTCGGGCACGATCTACGAGTTGCTGTCGGCCCCGGTGTCCTGGGTCGAGGTCTTGCTGGGTTATGTCGGCGCGGCTGCGTCCAAGTCGATCATGCTCGGCCTGCTGATCCTGGTCACCGCCCGTCTGTTCGTGCCGTACGAGATCGCGCATCCGGTCTGGATGCTGACCTTCCTGGTGCTGACCGCGGTCACCTTCAGCCTGTTCGGCTTCATCATCGGCCTGTGGGCCGACAACTTCCAGAAGCTGCAGGTGATACCGATGCTGATCGTCACGCCGCTGACCTTTCTCGGTGGTGCGTTCTATTCGATCAGCATGTTGCCGCCACTGTGGCAGAAGATCTCGCTGATCAATCCGGTGGTCTACCTGATCAGCGGCTTTCGCTGGAGCTTCTACGGCGTGGCCGACGTGCATATCGCGGTCAGCACCGGCATGACGCTGGCTTTTCTCCTGATCTGCCTGACGATCGTCTGGTGGGTGTTCAAGACTGGTTACAAGCTGCGCCGCTGAATTCGCAGGCGGCCTGCCACCGCCGCCGTATGCATCATGCATGCGTCCTGGCCACCACCGCCGAGGCCG
>JBFJZP010000532.1:0-2847 GCA_041622095.1 Burkholderiaceae bacterium
CCGGCCAGGCCATGCAAGCGCCGGGTTCAGCGTGCCGGCAGGTACTTCACCGGATCGACCGGCTTGCCCTGGCGACGCACTTCGAAATGCAGCTTGGTGCGGTCTGCGTCGCTGTTGCCCATCTCGGCGATCTTCTGTCCCTTGCGCACCGTCTGGTCTTCCTTGACCAGCAGGCTCTGGTTGTGCGCGTAGGCCGTCAGGTAGGTGTTGTTGTGCTTGAGGATGATCAGGTTGCCGTAACCACGCAGGCCCGAACCGACATAAACCACCCGCCCGTCGGCCGCTGCCAGCACCGGATCACCAGCCGCACCACCGATATCGAGCCCCTTGTTCTTGACCTCGTCGAAACCGGCCAGTACCGCACCCGAGGCGGGCCAGATCATGGCCACCTCGTCGTCAGCCGATGCAGCCGGCGTACTGCCCTGGACCGGCGGCACCGGTGTGGCGGTGACACTGGACGGCGCCACCGCGGTGGCGGTCACGCTCGACCCTTGCACCGGTGCGCTGGTCACGCCGGTGGCGTTGGTCACTGGCGCGGCAGCGGCGGCTGCCGAGGCACTGGCGGCCGGTCGTGGTCCGGTCATCACGGTAGCCGGCGGAACCGCGGCGACCACCGGTGCCGGTGGCACTACCCGCAACACCTGACCGACCTCGATCACATTGGGGTTGATCAGGTTGTTCCAGCGCGCGATATCACGCCAGCTCTGGCCTGTCTCCAGGCCGATGCGGGTCATGGTATCGCCGGGCTTGACGGTGTAGTAACCTGCCTTGCCGGCGTTCTCGAAACCCGGCGGCTGCTGCGCCGCCGGTGCCACGGCAACACCGGCCTGAACTCCGGCGCCAGGCGCGCGTTCCTCGATCGGGGCCCGGTTGACTACCCTGGAGCCGCAGGCGGACAGCACTGCCGTCAACCCGCATACCACCACCAGCCTGACACCCCAGTCTGTAAATCCCATCATTCGACTTCCCTTCACGCAACGCCCGATTTTAAAGGTACAAAGTGAACGGCTTCGAAGATGGTCTGCTGCAGTCCGCGCGCGGTCTTGTCGATGACCAGCAGGGACTGACCGGCATGTCCGGCCTGTTGGCCGGCCACCGGCGCCACCAGGCGCCCACCCACCGCCAGCTGGTCGGTCCAGGCGCTGGGCACCGCTGACCCACCGGCTGCAGCGATGATGCCGGCATATGGCGCACCCTTGGGGTATCCGAGCATGCCGTCGCCAAACAATAGATGGACGTTGGGCAGACGCATGGTGCGCAGGTTTTCCCGGGCCCGGTCATGCAGGCCGCGCAAGCGCTCCAGGCTGTAGACCTCGGTGGCGATCACGCTGAGCACTGCCGCCTGATAACCGCACCCGGTGCCGACCTCGAGCACCCGGCCCAGTTTGCCCGGCGCGCCGTTGCGCAGCAGTTCGATCATCCGCGCCACCACGCCCGGCTTGGAAATCGTCTGCCCCAATCCGATCGGCAGGCTGGTTTCCTTGTAGGCCTGACCCTGCAAGGCGCTGTCGACGAAACGCTGGCGCTCGACCTCGTCCATCGCCGCCAGCACCGTCGCATCGGTGATGCCGGCGCGCGCCAGGCGGTTCACCATGTCACGCCGCACCGCGCGAAAATCCTGTACCGACAAGCCCTGCACCGGCATGGCGGGCCGCGCCAGCGCGGCGCTCTTGACCGGCATCGCCTGGGCCGGCGACAACATCGGCGCCTGCGGCAGGTCCAGCCTGCGCATGACCGGCCGGGCCGACGACTCCTGCTCGGATGCACTGCGCGGCAACCGCGCCGGAAACGACGGGCGCTCCTTCATGACACGACAGAGGCCTGGGCCCGGCTGATCGAGGCCGCGGTCTGCGACCAGTAACGCAGCGCCTCATGGTCGGTCAGGTCGGTCTTCAGCGGTGTCAAGGCCACATGGCCCTGCACCGTGGCATGGAAGTCGGTGCCTTCGGCATCGTCCTTGACCGCGCCGGCGCCACCGATCCAGTACATCTTCTCGCCGCGCGGGCTTTCCTGCACGATGACCGGTTCGGCCGCATGGCGCCGGCCAAGCCGGCAGATCTTCATCGGCTTGATCTGCTCCAGCGGCAGGTTCGGGATGTTGACATTGAGAAGCCAGGGTTTGTTGCCGATCAGTTGCTGCTGCAGCATCTGGGCCACCAGTTCGCGTGCCTTGGCGGCTGCCGCATCCAGATGGCCCCACCCTTTCTCGACCTGCGAGAACGCAATCGCCGGCACACCAAACAGGAATCCCTCCATCGCGGCGCCGACCGTGCCGGAATAAATCGTGTCGTCGCCCATGTTGGCGCCGTTGTTGATGCCGGAGACCACCAGATCCGGCCGGTAACCGAGCAGGCCGGTCAATGCAATGTGCACGCAATCGGCCGGCGTTCCATTGACATACCGAAAGCCGTTGTATGCCTGGGTGACGTACAGCGGCCCGTGCAAGGTCAGCGCATTCGACTTGGCGCTGTTGTTGAGCTCCGGCGCGACAACCTCCACCTCGGCGAGGTCCTTGAGTGCCTCGTACAAGGCCACGATGCCCGGGGCCTGGTATCCGTCGTCGTTGGATATGAGAATTTTCATGGTTTGCAGCAGTGGTTGCCGATTCTAGGTGGCGCGCCGCCGGCGCGGTCACGCTTGGGACATTTTCAGTCCTTTGGCGGACGTATCATGCTCCGATAACCCGAGGAGACGACCGATGCATGCCTGGCTTTGCGAAAACCCCACTGGCGTTGATGCCCTGCAGTGGAAGGAACTGCCCACGCCGACACCCGGCCCGGGCGAGGTACTGGTGGAGATCAAGGCGGCCAGCCTGAACTTCCCCGATCTGCTGATCGTGCAGAACAA
>JBFJZP010000533.1:0-2845 GCA_041622095.1 Burkholderiaceae bacterium
ATATCCGACGGCTGAACTGCGCAATGTGGAAGCCTACGTGAACCATTGATGCGACCAGATACTTCACCACCTCCAGTGCCAGACCGCGACCTCTCTGCCCACACCCCCATGATGCAGCAGTACCTGCGCATCAAGGCCGAGTTTCCGGACACGCTGGTGCTTTACCGCATGGGCGACTTCTATGAGTTGTTCTTCGGCGATGCGGAGAAAGCCGCGCGCCTGCTCGACATCACGCTGACCCGGCGCGGGCAATCGGCTGGCGAGCCGGTGGTGATGGCCGGGGTGCCGTTCCACTCGGTCGAATCGTATCTGAGCCGGCTGATCAAGCTCGGCGAGTCGGTGGCGATCTGCGAGCAGGTCGGCGACGTGGCCACGGCCAAGGGGCCGGTGGAGCGCAAGGTGGTGCGGGTGATCACGCCGGGCACCTTGACCGATGCCGAATTGCTCTCCGACAAGGCCGAGTCGGTGTTGATGGCGGTGCACCAGGGACCGCGCCACCAGTGTGGCCTGGCCTGGTTCAGCGTGACGCAGGCGCAGCTGCAATTCGCGGAATGTACACCCGACGCCTTGCCGGACTGGATCGCGCGGGTGGCACCGAGCGAACTCTTGTACAGCGCCGGCGTGACGCCGGCATTCGAGAACCGGCTCAAGGGCTGGTGCGCCAACCACGGCACGACCGCGACCGTGCGGCCGCAGTGGCAGTTCGACCCGGCACTCGGCCAGCGCAAGCTGCTGGAATTGTTCAAGGTTGCCAGCCTGGCGACCTGGAATGCGCAAGATCTGCCACTGGCCCACGCCGCATCAGCCGCGCTGCTGGCCTATGCCGAACATACCCAGGGCCAGCCGCTGCGCCATATCCAGGGCATCCTGGTGCAGCAGCAGGACGACCTGGTGCAGTTGCCGCTGGCAACCCGGCGCAACCTGGAACTGGTGCAGACCTTGCGCGGCGAAACCGCGCCCACGCTGTTCTCCTTGCTCGACACTTGCCTGACCGGCATGGGCAGCCGCCTGCTCCGGCGCTGGCTGCTCGAGCCGCAACGCAATCGTGGCGCGGCCAACCAGCGGCTGGAGGCGATCACCTATCTGCGCGCCGGCCCCTGGCAGGAACTGCGCGGCGCGATCAAGGGCAGCACCGACATCGAACGCATTTCTGCCCGCATCGCCTTGCGCCAGGTGCGCCCGCGCGAACTGGTGGCGCTGCAGGTCACGCTGGACAAGACGGCGCAATTGGCGCCGCTGGTGCTGGACCAGGACGGCTGGCTGGTCCAGCTCGGCCATGCCTTGCAGGCACCGCCCGGTTGCAGCGAACTGCTGTGCGCGGCGATCCAGGAGAACCCGGCCGCGCTGGTGCGCGACGGCGGCGTCATCGCCGCCGGCTTCGACGCCGAGCTCGACGAGTTGCGTGCGATCCAGGAGAACTGCGATGGTTTCCTGCTCGAACTCGAACAACGTGAACGCGCGCGCACCGGTATCGCCAACCTGCGGGTGCAGTTCAACAAGGTCCACGGCTTCTACATCGAAGTCACCCAGGGCCAGGCCGACAAGGTACCGGCCGACTACCGGCGCCGCCAGACACTGAAGAACGCCGAGCGTTTCATCACGCCGGAGCTCAAGGCCTTCGAGGACAAGGCACTCAGCGCGCAGGAGCGGGCACTCGCGCGCGAGAAGTTCCTGTACGAGCAACTGCTCGACGCCTTGCAGGCCCACGTGCCGCTGCTGACGACGATCGCGCAGGCGCTGGCCACGCTGGACGTGCTGGCCGCCTTGTGCGAACGCTCTCTGACGCTGGACTGGTGCGCGCCACAATTCGTCGCCGAGCCCTGCATAGAGATCCAGGCCGGCCGCCATCCGGTGGTGCAGGCCCGGCTGGCCGAAACCAGCAGCGGCGCCTTCATCGCGAACAACACCAGCCTGAACAGCCGCCAGCGCATGCTGATCGTGACCGGCCCCAACATGGGCGGCAAGTCGACCTACATGCGCCAGATCGCGGTCATCGTGCTGCTCGCCTGCATCGGAAGCTACGTGCCGGCCAGTGCCTGCCGGCTCGGACCGATCGACGCGATCCATACCCGGATCGGTGCTGCCGACGACCTGGCCAACGCGCAGTCGACCTTCATGCTGGAGATGACCGAAGCGGCGCAGATCCTGCACGGTGCAACCCGGCATTCGCTGGTCTTGATGGACGAGATCGGCCGCGGCACCTCCACCTTCGACGGCCTGGCACTGGCTTCGGCGATCGCCGGCCACCTGCATGGCAAGTCGCAGGCATTCACGCTGTTCGCGACCCATTACTTCGAGCTCACCGAGTTCCCGGCCACGCACCACGGCGCGGCCAACGTGCATGTGAGCGCGGCCGAGTCCGGTCGCGACATCGTGTTCCTGCACGAGGTGCAGGCCGGCCCGGCCAGCCGCAGCTACGGCATCCAGGTGGCGCGCCTGGCCGGCATGCCGGCCTCCGTGCTCAACCAGGCCCAGCACACACTGGCGGCGCTGGAGACCAGCGCCAGCGCCAGCCAGGCCCAGGTCGACCTGTTCGCCGCACCGCCCGAGCCGGAGCAGCCGGGCACGAGTGCCATCGAAGCTGAACTCGCGCGTATCGACCCGGACACGCTGAGCCCGCGCGACGCGCTCGAGGCCTTGTACCGGCTCAAGAAGCTCGGTGCGTCCGATTGAGCGACAACCGCCCCCCGCAGCCGCTTCGGTGGCATGATTCCGCTTCCCGTTCCTCCCCCTTACAGCCGACAGAAGACCATCCCATGACCTATTGCGTCGCCATCAAACTCAACGCCGGCCTGGTTTTCCTGTCCGATTCGCGCACCAATGCCGGACTCGACCAGATCAGCAC
>JBFJZP010000534.1:0-2844 GCA_041622095.1 Burkholderiaceae bacterium
CGGACGACAACCCGAGGTCTGCCTCGCACGGTGCGCTGTCGCATCTGAAAGTGCTCGACCTCTCGCGCGTGCTCGCCGGTCCCTGGTGCACCCAGATGCTGGCCGACATGGGCGCCGACGTGGTCAAGGTCGAGCGCCCCGGCGAGGGCGACGACACCCGCCACTGGGGCCCCCCTTTCATGCCCGGTGCGGATGGCGAGGACACCCCGCAGGCGACGTATTTCAATGGCACCAACCGCAACAAGCGTTCGATCACCGTCAACCTGTCCCACGCCGAAGGGCAGGCGCTGGTGCGCCAGCTGGCGCAGCAAAGCGACATCCTGGTGGAGAACTTCAAGGTCGGCGGCCTGAAGGCCTACGGGCTGGACTACGCCAGCCTGAAGGCGCTGAACCCGCGCCTGATCTATTGCTCGATCACCGGCTTCGGACAGGACGGCCCATATGCGGAGCGCGCCGGTTACGACCTGATGATCCAGGCGATGAGCGGCATGATGAGCATCACCGGCCGCGCCGACGACCAGCCCGGTGGCGGACCGCTGCGCGTGGGTGTGGCGCTGACCGACCTGTTCACCGGCGTTTATGCGACCTCGGCCATCCTGGCCGCACTGGAGGTGCGCCACCGTACCGGCGCCGGGCAACACATCGACATGGCGCTGCTCGATGTCGGCATGGCGATCCTGGCCAACCAGGCCAGCGGTTACCTGAACACCGGCAAGGTGCCGCAGCGCCAGGGCAACAGCCACCCGAGCCTGGCGCCTTACCAGGACTTCCCGACCCGCGACGGATCGATGTTGCTGGCGATCGGCAACGACGGCCAGTTCAGCCGCTTTTGCAAGGCCGCCGGCAAACCGGAATGGAGCGCCGACCCGCGTTTCTCCGGCATGGGCGCCCGGGTCAAGAACCGGGAGCAGCTGATTCCGCTGATGGAAACCGTCACCCGCACCCGCGACACCCTGGACTGGATCGCGCTGCTCGAGGACAAGGCGGTGCCCTGCGGCCCGATCAACGACCTGGCCCATGCGTTCGCCGATCCGCAGGTTCAGCACCGTGGCCTGGTCGTGCAGCAGCAGCGTGCGCCGGAGCTGGTGGCCCGCGACCATATCCAGGCGATCCGTACCGTGGCCAGCCCGTTGCGGCTGCAGGACAACCCGCCGGTGCTGCGCCGACCGCCACCGGCACTGGGCGAACACACCGACGAGGTGCTGGCCGAACTCGGGCTGGACGCGCCCCGGATCGCCGCCTTGCGCGACGGCGGCATCGTCTGACGCAACAGCCGTACCCCTGACCGGCGCATGTTGCCGGGGCAGCCGCGTCCGGCGGCATACTCGGCGCATGGTGCAAGGGCAATCGGGTGTCTGAGATGCGGTCGGTACGGCAGGGTCGATTGATCCTGGGCCTGTCCATGGCCCAGCTGATCACCTGGGGCAGCGTGTTCTACACCTTCGCGCTGCTGATCGGCCCGATCGAGCAGGCGCTTGGCGTGACACGCGCGCAAAGTTCGCTCGCCTTCAGCCTGGCCTTGCTGGCCGAAGGATTGTGTGCCTACCTGGTCGGCCGCTGGATCGACCGCGGTCACGAACGGCTGGTCATGACCGGCGGCTCTCTGCTCGCCGGTGCCTGCCTGGCCTTGCACGGTTTCGTCGACAGCCTGGCCGCCTTCTACCTGGTCTGGATCGGCCTGGGCGTGGCCATGTCCGCCACGCTGTACACCCCGGTGTTCGCGGTGGTGACGCGGCGTTATCCGGAGAACTTCCGGCGCGCCATCATCACGATGACGTTCCTGGGCGGGTTGGCCAGCACGGTCTTCATTCCGCTGACCGCATGGATGATCGCCGGCTGGGGCTGGCGCGCGGCCTTGTGGGCGCTGGCCGCATTACAAGTCCTGGTCTGCCTGCCGCTCCATGCCTGGCTGCTGCGTGATGCACCGCGCCGCGTGGCGCCGGTATCCGGTGCGCCGCCGCCGGTGGCGCTGGGCCGCTTGCTGGTCGGCGCGCCATTCTTGCTGGTGGGGACCTTCATCGTGTTGTTCATGGCCGTCACCGCGGCCTTGCCGGCGCATCTGGTGAGCCTGCTGCGCGAGCGGGGCATGGCCGAGACCTGGGCCATCGCCGTGCCGGCGGCAATTGGCGTGATCCAGGTGCTGGGCCGGTTGCTGCTGTATTTCTTCGAGTCCCGCTTCGATGTGCATCTGGCCAACCGGGTCATCCCGAGCCTGGTCCCGCTCGGCCTGGGTGCGCTGCTGCTGGCGCCCTTGCTCGGCACCGGGTCTGCCGCACTGGCGGTGGTGCTGCTGTTCGTGTTGTTGTTCGGCGCCGGCAACGGCATGATCACCATCGTCAAGGGAACGGCGATCGCGCAATATGTGAACCGCGAACATGTGGCCAGTCTCAATGGCGCGCTGGGTGTGCCATTGGCGCTGGCGCGTGCGGCCGCGCCGCTGATGCTGGGACTGACCTGGAATCCGCAGGTGGGTTACCGCTACGGCCTGATCCTGCTGCTGCTGATGTGCGCGCTCGCGATGGCGGCCTTGTGGCTGGCGCAGCGCCGGGTGCTGGCTGTGGCCGCCGAACGCTGAGCACCCGGCCAGGCGCGGGGGTTTTCTACCGTTCGCTGCTATAGGTTTTGGCCTGTGGCACGGCGGCAGGTGCGGCCGGGGTCCGCTGGGTCGCCGGCGCGCTGCCGTCGGCCGCTCGCAGGGTCTGGCCTTCGACGACGACTGCACTGCCGACGGCCGGTGCGCTGGCCTGCTCCAGCATCCGCAGACTGCCGTCTTCCATGCGGACCTGTACCTGGTAGACGGTTGTGCGGCCCATGTTCTTCTCGATCGTGTTGCCGGCCATGCCG
>JBFJZP010000535.1:0-2835 GCA_041622095.1 Burkholderiaceae bacterium
ATGCCCTGCGGCCCCCACAAGGCCAGCACCCCCATCGCGGCGACCAGCGTCGGAACCACAAACGGCAACATCAGCAGGCGCAGCACCAGCATGCGACCGGGGAAACGGAAGCGCGCCAGCACCCAGGAGACCGGCAAGGCCAGCACCAGTGCCGCGACGCAGGTCACCGCCGCCTGCAGGAACGACCAGACGATGCGCCAGCGCAGGTAGTCATCGCGCCACAGATCGGTCACCAGGTCGATGCTGGCGCGGGTCGCACCGGAGAAGGCCTCGACACCGATGCGCAGCAAGGGCGCGATCATCACCACCAGCAGGAACAGCAGCGGCGCGGCGCCCAGCCAGACCGACGGATGCAGCCGGGCGCGTGTCATCGATTCCCGGCTCCGAGCGGCGGTAGTTGCTGCCGGCGTGTCTTACTTGAGCACCACCCGGGTCCAGCGGCTGACCCAGTCCGACCCTTTCTGCGCGATCTGTTCCTGCGACGGATTGTCGAACGCCGTCGGCTCGGCCGCATGGCGCATCACCTCCGGCCGTGGCGTGCGCGGCTCGGCCGCGTACATCCACATCGTCGTCTGCAAGGCCTCCTGCACCGCAGGCGAACGCATGAACTCGATGAACTTGCCGGCCGCCTCCACCTGCTGCCCACCCTTGACCAGCGCCACACCTTCGACCTGGCGGAACACGCCGCCCTTGAGGAACAGGTTGGCGGTCGGCGACTCGGTGATCTTCTCCTTGCTGTAGAACACCTCGGCCGCCGGGCTGCTGGCATAACTGACCACCAGCGGGCGGCTGCCACCGTTGCGCGTGAACTCGGTGTAATAGGCCTCGCTCCAGCCCTTGGCCACCTTCACGCCGTTGGCGCGCATCCGGCCCCACCAGTCGAAGGCGGCCTCCTCGCCCAGACCGGCGATCGTTGCCAGCATGAAAGCATGGCCCGGGCTCGAGGTCGCCGGGTTCTGCACCACCAGCAGATTGCGATAAGCCGGTTGCGCCAGGTCTTCCAGCGTGCGCGGCAAGGCCAGGCCGCTCTTGGCAAACCAGGCCTTGTCGTAGTTCAGGTTGACGAACCCATAGTCGACCGCCACCACCGGGCCGTCGAGCGGCACCACGCTCGCGCGAGCGGCGGCCGGCCCGGCATATGGCTCGAGCACATTGGCGGCCTGGGCCTTGACGATCAATGCGTTGTCGATGCCGAACACCAGGTCGGCGATCGGCTGGGCGCGGGTGAGGATGAGCTTGTTGAGCATCTCGCCGGCGTCGCCGCCCTTGATGATGCCGAGCTTGACACCGGCCTGCGATTCGAACTGGGCCAGCAGCGGCTTGGGCAGCGAGAACGAGCCGTGCACCAGCACCCGCAGTTCCTGCGCCGAGGCGGCCGCGCCGGTGAAGAGACCGGCAGCAGCCAGGGCGAATACGCCAGAAGAAAAGGTTCGTCGCAACATCATGTCCATCCTTTCAATACGCCGGCAAAGGGCGCCTGAAAAAACGGATCACGCCACTGCGTCGAACCCATTTCATCACGCTCCCTACGCTGGCATGACCCAGATCAGGTGAGTGGGGTATTTCTCAGTCGCGCCAGCCTTGCGGCTGCAACGACACCCCCGGTGATGTGCGGATTGTAGGCGAACCGCCTGATGCGGCCTCTTACTCGATCGCCAGGCGCTGCATCCCGCCGCCGGTCTTCTTGGGCAGCGTCAAGGCCAGCACGCCGTTGTCGTACTTGGCCTTGGCCTGTGCCTGGTCGATTTCCTGCGGCAACTGGAAGCTGCGCGAGACCGCGCCGTAATAACGCTCGGTGCGCAACACCTTCTCCTCCTGGGTCTGGCTGTCCTGCTGCTTGACCTCGGCGCGCAGCGTCACGACATTGCCGTCGATCGAGACATGGATGTCGTCCTTGGCCACGCCCGGCACCTCGGCCTGAACCGTATAGGCATTGTCAGACTCCTTGACATCGATCTTGATCTGGGCCGGCGTCGGCAGGTTGTCGCCATGCAGCGGCTTGTAGTAAAAGCCAGGCGCCACATCGCGGAAGAAGTCGTCGAACAGGCTGCCACGTGTCATCAGGGAACTCATGGTGTCTCTCCTTGCAAATCAGTGAATGGCGGCACCACCTCGGGCCGTCTTGACCCTAATTGCAGTGCGTCCGCGAGATTTCAAGAGTTGCGGGTCCTGGACACACCTGCACTGCGTAATCCATTGACAAAAATCAAACCCGACCCGGGTCGGTTCCCAAGGCCAGGCGGGCCAGGCAAGGCCCTGCCGGCAGCAATCCGATCCAGCCGGCCTTGCCGCGCAAACCAAAACTCATGCAGCGGGCGCGACCAGTTCGCTGAAGCGCTGCAGGTCCACGTTGCCGCCACTGATGATGACGCCGACCCGCTTGCCGGCCAGCGGCAGGCCGCCGAGTGAGACCGCGGCCGCACCCAGGCAGCCGGTGGGCTCGACGATGATCTTCATGCGTTCGGCAAAAAAACGCATCATCTCGACCAGTTGCGCATCGCTGACCGTCAGGATGTCGTCGACATCGCGTCGCATGATCGCAAAGGTCAGCTTGCCGACCGACTGGGTCTGCGCACCGTCGGCAATCGTGCGCGGCGTGGCGATGCGCACAATGGCGCCGCTGCGCAGCGACTGCTGGGCATCGTTGCCGGCCTCCGGCTCGACGCCGATGACCTTGCACTGCGGCGACAAGGCACGCGCCGACAAGGCGCAGCCGCTGATCAGGCCGCCGCCACCGACGCAGACGAACAGATAGTCCAGCGCGCCCACCTCCTCGAACAGCTCCTTGGCTGCGGTGCCCTGGCCGGCGATCACGTCCGGATGGTCGAACGGCGG
>JBFJZP010000536.1:0-2830 GCA_041622095.1 Burkholderiaceae bacterium
CTGGCTGTCCATCCGTTGCTCATGGGGCGACGCACCCGGATGCCAGTAGTTCAGCGCCGTGTCCTGTGCCGGCGGCTTGAGCACCAGCGTACACAGGCTGCTTTGCACGCGGCGGAAATTCGCGACACATTGCGCGCTGGGGGCCGGTGTCCGCACGCATTCTTCGTTGATGCGGGACGCCAGGCGTTCCAGGCCGGCCTGTTCCAGCGGTCGCATCGACGGACTTGCCCGCAGGTCGAGCAACATCGCCGCCTGCGTGACCACATGCTCCGGCACCTCCGGACAAGTTCCGTCGAAGGATTGCAAGCCACGCGAGACCTCGGTGAAGAGTTGGCGTGCCTCCGCCTGCTGGTCCGACCGGTTGCGCTGCCATTGGTCCTGCATCTGCCACAAGGACAGCAGCAAGGTGCCGGACGCGCCGACACCGAGTGTGGTGCCGATGGCGGTGGCGCGGACATTGCGTCGCCACAACGGTTCCTTCGCTGTTGTCTTGGCGGCGGGTACCGTCGGCACCAGGCGCGCTGCGACGCGCAGTTGGTGCACGGCCGGCCGTCGCCAGCCCGGCAACATGGCCAGCCAGGACGGGCGCATCGCGCGGCCGAAGTCCTCCCCCAGCCGGTGGTAGCTTTCCCACTGCGCTTCGTCGAACGACTGGTCGCCGGTCGATTCGTGCGGGAAACCGGTATGTTTGCGCGCATAGGACAACAAGTCCAGGTCGAGCGCGTCGTGCAGATTAGGCTTGACCACCAGCAGCGTGCCTTCCGGACGCACCATCGGGCCAGGGCTGCCGTCCGGCAAGGCCGGTCCGGGCCGGGCCGGGTAACGGATACGCGCCAGCAAGACACCGCGGCTGGAGTGCACGTTGCCCATGTCCTCCGGCGACAACACCGTCAACTCGCAACTGGCGTCCGGAAACAGCGCCGCAGCCTCCTGGCGGGTGTAGAACTCGATCTCCGCGCCGAAGTCGATCCGGGCCTTGCGGATCAGGTTCTCCAGGTCGGCGAACTCGTAACGGGCATCGGCGCCGGCATCGGACAGGATGATGAAGTCGAGTTCGCGCTTGAGCAGGGCGTAGACCCCGGTGTTCTCGAAGTGCCCGCCGTCCGACAGGTACCACCATGGGCGCTCGACCCCGTAGAACGTGGCCGACGCCTCGCTGGCCAGCATCATCGGTTTCGGGATCAGTCGCCAGGACAAGGCACTGAGCCAGCGCAGCCGCACCCGCTCCTGCGGCGCGCGCATCCAGTGACCGAGCCGAACACCCAGGAAATACAGCAGCAGGGCCAGGCCGCGCGAGGTATAGGCGCCCGCGCCCGGTGATGCGGCGGCGCCGGACACCGCGACCCAGCGCCCCAGCGTGCCGGCATCATGGCGTTGCTGCATCGCGATGAAGTCACGCGATCCGATTTCGAAGCCGCGCCAGCTGGCGGTGACGGCCGTGCCCTTGCGATCGGCGTTGTACAAGCCGCTCTTGTCGTCGCGGGTCTGGTTCAGGCAGGTGTTGATCAGGTGGATCGGGCCGCCCTCGGTTTCCGGTCGGTAGTGGCGCAGGCTGGTGTCGTCGCCTTCCACCACCCGGGTCACGTCCGAACGCGCGCCGTGCGGATCGGCCAGGTCACGCTTGCGGTTGCCCACCGCCAGGTAGGCCCGGGTCAGTCGCGCCCGGTAGAAGCTGTGCAGCGACGAGGTATTGGCCATCTGCACATTGCCGGCCGACAACACCGTCCAGGCCAGCCAGGCCGCAACCAGCAGGCTGGCACGCATCCAGGCCGGCACGGCGCGCATCGCGTCGAAGGTGTCCGGCGCGAACACGAACCATTGCAGCAGCACCAGCCAGAACAACACCAGCACCAGCATGCCGAACAGGCTGCCGAACTCGAGCAGCAAGGGCAGCCATTCGCGCGCGCGAATGGTGCTCTCGGAGGCGATTTTCTGCAGCGGCTGCACCAGGGCACGCAATACCACCACCACCACGCTGGCGACGCCGACACCCCGCCACATCCATTGATTGCCGGTCTGGAACTCGGCCAGGATCCACCAGCTCAGCCGGTCCAGCGCGCCGATGCCGGCCAGCGCCAGCGTGATCAGCATGACCCAGCGCAGATTGCGCGTCAGTATGTTGCGCACCCGCGCCACCTTGAGCGCATGGCTGGTGGCGTCGCTGGCCAGCCAGATCATGGTGGCCACTTGTCCGATCACCACCGAGCCCAGTGCCAGTGCGCCGGCACTGGGCCAGGTCAGGCTGTTGCGCACCGGATCCAGCACGCCGTTGAGGTACAGGCTGCGCAACATCGCCAGCGCGCCGACGGCAATGATCAGCACGAAGGACATGTCGCGCCAGCTCAGCCGCGTGGTGGTATAGGTCGGATCGGGTCCGTCGCGGGCAGCCCAGTAGCCGGCGATCATGCCCGGTGCCAGTGCCGTCCAGAAGCTCAGCGACAGCGCCCACCAGGCGGTGTACCAGGCCTCCCAGGCATTGGCGTCGAGCACCTGCACGCTGTGTTGCCACAGGTGCGGCAGGATCACCAGCATGCCCAGCAAGATGCAGGCGAACATGAACTCGGCATGGATGGCGAGCCAGGCGCGCAGGTAGGTGACGATGGCCATGCCACTGTCGCGCGCGCCGCCGGGGGTCAGGTAGCGGCCATTGCGGCGCAACCAGCCCAGCACTGGCGAGCGGCTGGCCGCCATCAGTTGCTGTGCCTGTTGCACGCCATAGGTGGCGACCAGCCGGCCGTACATGGCGCCGACATAACCGCCGCCGGACACCGTCGACAGGTAGTCGAGTCGTCCGAGCAGTCCGTCGCGTGTCAGGTCCGGGGCCTGTGGA
>JBFJZP010000537.1:0-2814 GCA_041622095.1 Burkholderiaceae bacterium
GCCAGCGCGCCAGTGCCGGCCTGATCATCACCGAGGCCACGGCGATCAGCCACCAGGGCCAGGGTTATGCCGATGTACCCGGCATCTGGAGCCCGGAGCAGGTTGCCGCGTGGAAGAAGATCACCGATGCGGTGCATGGCGAGGGCGGCAGGATCGTGGTGCAACTCTGGCATGTGGGACGGGTCTCGCACACCGACCTGCAACCCGGCCACCAGGCACCGGTGGCGCCGTCGGCCATCACCGCCAGGACCAAGACCGTGCTGATCCGCGATGGCATCCCGCGCTTCGTCGAGACCTCGCCGCCGCGCGCATTGCGGCTCGATGAACTGCCTGGCATCGTCGACGACTACCGGCATGCGGCACGCTGTGCGATCGAAGCCGGTTTCGACGGCGTCGAAGTCCATGCCGCCAACGGCTACCTGCTCGACCAGTTCCTGCGCAGCGGCTCGAACCAGCGTGATGACGCGTATGGTGGCCCGATCGAAAACCGTGCCCGCCTGTTGATCGACGTGATGCAGGCAGTGGCACGGGAGATTGGTGGTGACCGCACCGCACTGCGCCTGTCGCCGGTGACACCGGCCAATGATGCGCAAGACCCGGATCCGCAGCCACTGTTCGAATACGTCGCGCGCGCGCTCGGCCCGCTGCAACTGGCCTACCTGCATGTGATCGAAGGCGCCACCGGTGGCGCGCGTGACCATGTACAAGGCGAGCAGCCGTTCGACTATGCGGCGATGCGCGCGCAATACCGGGCCGCCGGCGGCACCGGGGCCTGGATGGTCAACAACGGCTACGACCGCGACCTGGCGCTGGCCTCCTTGTCGCAGGACGCCGACCTGGTCGCGTTTGGGCGCCCGTTCATCGCCAACCCGGACCTGCCGCGCCGCCTGCGCGAGGGTGCGTCGCTGAACGAACCGGACCGGGCGACCTTCTACGGCGGCGGTGAAAAAGGCTATACCGACTACCCGGCGCTGGCCGCCTGAGTGACCCGGGCCCGCTGGCGACGCGTCAGCGGGTCGACCCCAACCCGATCGGTTCGGGTGCGGTCATGACGATGCGGGTGAACAGCCGGTCGTAGCCGGGATCGCGCGGATACTTGCCGGTCAGCGGGTCCCGGTTGCTGGCGAACGCCCGGTCGAGTTCCGCCCAATCCTGCGCGCTGAGCGACTTCTCGGCCAGCGGAAGAATCTCCGTCTCTTCGAGTTGCATGTGCTCCAGGTAGAACTTCACGTACTTGCGCGCCGCGGCATCGAAGACCTCGCGCCTGCCATCGCCCAGCAACTCCCAGGCCAGCAACAAGTGCTGCAGTTCGCGCACCGAGGCTTCACCATGGGTGTGATCCCGGTCGAGCCGCTCGATGGCGGGCGCCACCTGTGGCGCGGCCTGCAAGACCTTGGGAAACAACAACTCGGTTTCCTTGGGATGGTGCAGCTTTTCAGGGAACTCGTCGATGTAGAACAACATCGCGCGCAACACATCGAAAAACTTGCCGGGTTGGTCTCCCGGGCCGCGCTTCACCATCATCGACAGCGAACGCAGCATCGCCGCCAGAGCGGCATGTTCGTCGCGAATGACACGCAGGGATTCATGCTGCATGGATCGTCTCCTCGTTTCTGCGGCTTCCGGCCGATGCTTGCAGCTTCGCATCCAATCGACCCGAAGAAATTGATCCATGTCATGCCCTGGCCGATCAGCTGTCCGGCACGCCGCACCATGTCGGCCCGGCAACTCTGCGCCGACGCGACGTCCAGCCGCCCATCACTGCGGCCATGGTACAAACGGCGACCGCCCGGTCGCGGTTAACCCAGGAGTTGCGTGCGTGAAACTGAAGATGGCCAAGAATTCGCTGTTCGCGATCCTGCTGCGTTCGCCGTGGTGGGTCAGTTTCCTGGTCGTGCTGGTGTTCGCCATGGCCTCCGCGGCCCTGCTGCCGACGCCATACGTGGTGTTCGGCCTCATGGGTGCCTTGCCGTTCCTGGTCATCGGCGTCATCGCCGCCTACCGCCAGTTCCGCGCGCCGAGCCAGCAACATGTCGAGCGGACGCTGCAGCAGGTCGCTGCCATGCCCTGGCGCGACTTCTGCCAGGCCCTGGAGCAGGCCTTTCTGGCCAAGGGTTACCAGGTCGACCGGCTCGACAATGCGGCCGCCGACCTGGAACTGCGCAAGGGCGCGCAAACCACGCTGGTCGCCGCCCGGCGCTGGAAAGCCAGCAGCCACGGTGTCGAACCCTTGCGGGCGCTGGATCGCGAGCGCCAGAGCCGGGATGCCAGCCACTGTGTCTACATCACACTGGTCGCACTGGGCGACGCCACCCGCCGATTTGCCGAGAAGCAGGCGATCGAGCCCGTCCATGGTGTTGCGCTGGTGCAGTTGCTCGACCAGCGTTCGCGCAAGTCCTGACTCCGGATCCGCGCCCCATTTTCGGGGCTGCACCGGCGGCGCCAACTTTACAAAAGCTTGTCATACCGCCATCGTGCCGATACACGGCGCGCGCAGACTCGTGGTCAACCTGTTGCGATACCCGCAAGTCAGGTCTCCACGAAAGGGAAAACCATGAGATCCGTCATCAAACCACTGTTGTTGTCCGTTGCGCTGGCCACTGCCGGCATCGTTGCTGGCGCCCAGACCCCGAGCACTGCAGCTACCACGATGGCCCACGCCGACGCCAAGGAACACGGCCGCATGGATCCGTCCCGGATGCAGCAGAAGATGGCCGAGCGCATGGCCGAACTCAAGGCCAGGCTCCGGCTCAGCGGCGCGCAGGAAGACGCCTGGGCGCAATACCTGGCGGCCATGCAACCACCGGCCGACGC
>JBFJZP010000538.1:0-2812 GCA_041622095.1 Burkholderiaceae bacterium
CATCCGTGTCAATGACAGCCTGCAATCGATCAGCGATCCGCAGATATTCGCTGCCGGTGACGTGGCCAGCATGGAACAACTCCCGCTGGAGAAAGCCGGTGTATTTGCGGTGCGCATGGCCCGGCCGCTGGCGCGCAACCTGCGGCTGGCGCTGGCGGGCAAGCCGCTGGTTGCCTACCGGCCGCAGCGCTACTGGCTGGCGCTGATCAGCACCGGCGACCGCTATGCGGTGGCCTCGCGCGGGCCGCTGTTCCTGGCCGGCGCCTGGGTCTGGCGCTGGAAGGACTGGATCGACCGGCGCTTCATGCAGCGTTTCGCCGACTTCCCGTCGATGGATTCGGTTGCCGGCCAGGCACCGCAGACACCGGACCTGTCGCTGACGGAGCAGGAGTCCTTGCAGGCGATTGCAGCAGTCGCGATGCGCTGCGGGGGCTGTGGCGCCAAGGTCGGTGCCACCGTGTTGTCGCGGGCGCTCGGCGCGTTGGCGCCGGTGTCGCGCGGGGACGTGTTGATCGGCCTGCATGCGCCGGACGATGCCGCCGTCGTGCAGGTTCCGCCCGGCAAGGCGCTGGTGCATACGGTGGACTTCTTCCGTTCCTTCATCGACGATCCGTATGTGTTCGGGCAGATTGCGGCCAATCATGCGCTGGGTGACATCTTCGCGATGGGCGCGCAGGCGCAAAGTGCGACCGCGATTGCCACCGTGCCGCCCGGTCTTGACGACAAGGTCGAGGATTTGCTGACGCAGATGATGGCCGGCGCGGTCGAGGTACTCAACGCCGCCGGTTGCGCGCTGGTGGGGGGGCATACCGGCGAGGGCCGGGAACTGGCGCTGGGTTTCGCCGTCAACGGCCTGGTCGATGCGTCGCTGCAGGGCGTGATGCGCAAGGGCGGCATGCGCCCGGGCGATGTCCTGATCCTGACCAAGCCGATCGGCACCGGCAGCCTGCTCGCGGCCCATGCACGCATGCTGGCACGCGGGCGCTGGGTGCAGCATGCACTGGACACGATGCGCCAGTCCAACCAGACCGGCGCCCGGGTGTTGATGGCGCACGGCGCCAGCGCCTGTACCGACCTGACCGGCTTCGGCCTGCTCGGTCACCTGGTCGAGATGACAGGGCCGTCCGGCGTCGACGCGCAAATCACGTTATCGGCGCTGCCGCTGCTCGACGGTGCGCAGGAATGTGTGGCGCAGGGTATCGTCAGTTCACTGCAGGCGTCCAACGTGCGGCTGCGCAGGGCGCTGCGCAACCAGGAGGCTTTTGTTCGGCATCCGCGGTATCCGCTGCTGTTCGATCCGCAGACGGCTGGTGGCTTGCTGGCGAGTGTGCCGGCGGACCGGGCGCAGGACTGTTTGCAGGCATTGCAGGCTGCGGGTTACCGGCATGCCGCCGTGATCGGTTCGGTGCGGTTGCGTGACGAGGCTCAGGCGCCTGTGGTGTTGTTGGACTGACGATCCTGGCCTGGTTTGGTGTGTGGCCGGGACGTGTCGTGGTGGAATCAGGACGGCGGGGCACTCGGCTCCGCGAATGTCCCCCGGCCTTCGGCCTCCTCCTTTCGCTGCGCAGAGCGCCCCATCGTCCTGATTCGGCGCGCTTTGCTGGTGCACGATGCACGATGCACGATGCACGATGCACGATGCACGCGCGACGCACAGGCGGGCGACGCGCGCGTGCACCTACAGGAGGTCGGAATCTAGCCCAGCTTCTTGCGCAGCAGTTCGTTGACCTGGGCCGGATTCGCCTTGCCGCGGCTGGCTTTCATGATCTGGCCGACCAGTGCATTGAAGGCCTTGTCCTTGCCCTGGCGGAACTCCTCGACGTTCTTGGCATTCGCGGCCAGCACCTCGTCGATGATGACTTCGAGTGCGCTGCTGTCGTTCATCTGGCGCAGGCCCTTGGCTTCGATCAGGGCATCGACGTCCTGGCCTTCACCACTCCACAAGGCATCGAACACCTGGCGTGCGGCGTTGTTCGAGATCGTGCCGTCGGCAATGCGCCGGACCAGCACGGCCAGCGTGGTGGCGCTGACCACCGAGGTGTCGGCGTCACTTTCGGTGGCGTTGAGGCGGCGTGACAATTCGCCGGTGATCCAGTTGCACACCAGCTTGGGTTGCCCGCCGGCGGCTACCGCGTCCAGGAAATAACGCGCCATTGCCTTGCTCTGCGTCAGGATGGATGCGTCGTATTCCGACAGGCCGTGTTCGGATGCCAGGCGTGCGCGCAAGGCCTGCGGCAACTCCGGCATCGCCGCTTGCACCTCGTCGATCCAGCTCTGCGCGATCACCAGCGGCGGAAGGTCCGGGTCGGGGAAGTAGCGGTAGTCGGCAGCGTCTTCCTTGGTGCGCATTGCGCGGGTCTCGCCGGAGGCCGGGTCGAACAACACGGTGGCCTGCTGGATCGCCAGGCCGTCCTCGATCTGTTCGATCTGCCAGCGCACCTCGTAGTCGATGGCCTGCTGCATGAACTTGAAGCTGTTCAGGTTCTTGATCTCGCGCCGCGTGCCCAGCGGGTCGCCGGGTTTGCGCACCGACACGTTGGCATCACAGCGGAAACTGCCTTCCTGCATGTTGCCGTCGCAGATGCCGATCCATATCACCAGCTGGTGCAAGGCGCGCGCATAGGCCACCGCTTCGGCGGACGAGCGCATGTCGGGCTCGGTGACGATCTCCAGCAATGGCGTGCCGGCGCGGTTCAGGTCGATGCCGCTTTGGCCGATGAAGTCCTCGTGCAGCGACTTGCCGGCGTCTTCCTCCAGGTGGGCGCGCACCAGGCGCACCGAGCGGGGCTCGACGTCGAGCATGAACGGCACG
>JBFJZP010000539.1:0-2812 GCA_041622095.1 Burkholderiaceae bacterium
ACCTGTATCTGGACCGTATCGAGGTTAATGGACGTGTCATCAGTGCCCGGGACGTCGGCGCCATCGTCGACTATGGTTCCGGCGCCGGTGCTTTCGACGGGTTCAACACCGCCGCGAGCAACGGCAGCCTGGCCAGCGATGGCGCGATCCGGGTCAGCTTGCTGGGCAGTGACCTGCTCGATGGTGGGGCCGGCGCCGATACGATGACCGGAGGTGTCGGCAACGACATCTATGTGGTCGACAACGTGGCGGATCTGGTGACTGAATTGGCTAATTCCGGCCATGACATCGTTCAGTCAAGCATCAGCTATGTTCTCCCCAACCATGTCGAAGACCTGGAGCTTACCGGTTCGGCCGCGATCGACGGAACCGGCAACGCGGGGCAGAACACATTGCGCGGCAACAGCGCGGCCAATCGACTCGACGGCGGCGCCGGGGCGGATATGCTGGTCGGGGGGGCAGGTGATGACACCTACATCGTCGACAACACCGGCGACCTGGTCTACGAGTTGGCCGGGGGTGGCCTGGACACGGTGCACAGCAGTGTCAACCATGTCTTGCGCGCCGAGGTCGAGAACCTGCTGCTGACCGGATCGAGCGCGATCGACGGCTCCGGCAACGATCTCGCCAACACGCTGATCGGTAATGCGGCGGCCAATCGGCTCGATGGCGGGGCAGGCGCCGACCTTCTGGTCGGCGGCGCTGGTGCAGATACCTACGTCATGGCGCGGGGCAACGGCAGCGACAGTGTGCATGAATACGACTTCACGCCCGGAGTCGTCGATATCGCTTCGTTCGAGGGTGATATTCGGGCCGATCAGTTATGGTTCCGGCGCGTTGGCAACAACCTCGAGGTCAGTGTCATCGGTACGGCCGATCGGCTCAGCATCGTTGGCTGGTACAGCGGCAGCCAGTACCGTATCGAGCAGTTCCGGTCGGGCGACGGGCAGATACTGCTCGACAGCCAGGTCCAGAGTCTGGTCGATGCGATGGCGGGATTTGCACCGCCGGCGATGGCCCAGACATACTTGTCGCAACCGTATGCAGACGCCCTGAATCCGACCATCGCCGCCAATTGGCATTGACGGTTGCGCGGGCGATCGCAGGCGTCAGTTGCGTCCGTTGTCATCCGCAGGGGGGGGTCAGCCCCGCGCGCGATGTGGCCAACCTGTCGCAGGCACGCGCGGCGCTGGGCGAGGACGCGGTGATCATCTGCGACGCCAACCAGGCCCGGTCACCGCAGGACGCGCCGGCACGGATCGCCGAACAGGCGCCGTACCGACCAGACTGGATCGGGGAACTGATGGCGGCCGATTTGCCGCACGAGACCCGGGCCGCGCCGCGGCTCAGAGCGGCAGGCTGTCGAGCATCTCGTAGCTGTTCTTGAGCCAGGTCTTGACGCGCTGGCGCTCCAGCATGCCCAGGTTGTCTTCGTCCTGCGAACGATTGTTGATTGCGGCCCAGAAACTCGTGTTCTGCCGGTCGATCTTGCGCATGCTGCTGTCGTGCAGCGGCGCCAGCGTCACGACACGGGCGCCCAGCGCCACGGCTTTCTTCAACGCGGCGGATTCTTCCAGTTCGGTGAAGTCGGAACCCCGGCCGAGGTTCTTGACCACGATGTAGTTCGGGCCCGGGCCGTAGGTGTTGACCAGTCTGTCGAGCAGGTCGACCGAGTCCTTGCCGGCGTCCGAGATATGCCAGAAGTTGACAGTGACACCCATCTCGCCGAGAAGCGGCAACAGGTCGGAGTCCTTGACCCAGCGTGCCAGTGGCGCCGCGGTCTGAGCGGCCAGGTCGACGATGACGCTGGCTTGCTGGCCGACCGCCGGAACCTGCTCGAAGCTGGCGGCCACCTGGTCCAGGCCTTCGTAGCGGTCGACGATCACCGGCGACGCATAGTCGGCGTAGAACCGGGTGAAGGAGGTGTGGGAGCGGTCGGTGTCGAAGCCGGTGAAAGGGCGGCCGCGGTCGATGAAATACTGTGCCAGCAGGCGTGAGACAACGGACTTGCCGACACCACCTTTTTCTCCACCGATGAAGTTGAGTGAGGCCATGGTCAGATTCCTTTGCGGTTGGCGGATACGGTTCCGGGATGGGATGCAGCGGGCATTTGGACGATCGGGTGGTACATGCGCTGGCGGCGTCAGGTCAGCTTCTTGACCAGCACCAGGCTCTTGCGGTCCCAGTTGTACTGGCGCCGGCGCGCCTCCGGCAGCTTGTCCGGATCGGTCAACACGAACCCGCGTTTGAGGAACCAGTGCTTGGTGCGCGTGGTCAGCACGAAGATGCTCTCGATACCCATCGCCCTGGCACGTTGTTCGACCCGTTTGAGCACCCGTTCGCCGTCCCCGGCGCCCTGTGAGTCGGGCGAGACGGTCAACGCTGCCATCTCCGCGGTCTTCGCTTCCGGATACGGATACAGCGCAGCGCAGGCGAAGATCACGCCGTCGTGTTCGAGGATGGTGTAGTACCCGATGTCGCGCTCGATCTCGGTGCGACCGCGCTTGACCAGCGTGCCGTCTTTCTCGAAAGGTTCGATCAGTTGCAGGATGCCGCCCACGTCATCGGCGGTGGCCTCGCGCAGGTTCTCCAGTTTCTCGTCCACCACCATGGTGCCGATGCCGTCGTGCACATAAACCTCGAGCAGCAAGGCGCCGTCGATCGCGAACGGAATGATGTGACTGCGCTCGACGCCGCTTTTGCAGGCCTTGACGCAGTGTTGCAGGTAGAACGCGGTGTCCTGCGGTGTCCGCGCCGGTGGCAGTTCGGCCAGCAGTTTCTCGGCCTGCGCCAGCGGCAACTCGGTGTCGAT
>JBFJZP010000540.1:0-2811 GCA_041622095.1 Burkholderiaceae bacterium
ACCAGTTCGTTGCTCGCGTGCGCCGACAGGTTGCGCCCCTGTTCCTCGATCGGGCGGAAGCTGCAGGTGCCAACGGTCCAGTTGTCCGTCAGACGCGGCGCGGCTCGCTCGAGAAAGCGCCGCTGCCGGCGCATGGCCGTCACTCTTCTTTCCCGGTGAAGAACTCGACCGCGGGCAGCACGAGTCCCCCGATCAGCAGCAGTAACAGGTCCCATTGCTGCAGCTTCACGATGTAGGGCGCGAAGAACAAGGCCAGCAGCAGCAGCGCGATGAGGTTGTAGATGCGTTTGTACATGGCAGGTCGTTTCGTGCAGGTATGGTGGGTGGCCGTCGCGCTCCGGTCGTCAACCCAGCCGCTGGGCCAGCCAGCGAGCCGTGCGCAGCAAGCGGGCGTCGTTGCGCAGCCCGCCGACCAGTTGCACGCCGATCGGCAAGCCGTCCTCGGTCTGCAACAGCGGCATCGACACGCAGGGAAGCCCGGCGAAGGTCCAGATCGTGCACATGAGCGGATTGCCGGTGCTGTCCAGCCCCTGGGGCGCCGGGCCCAGCGTCGATGGCGTGACGATGGCATCGAAATGGTCGAAATATTCGTCGAAGCCGGCTGCCGCCATGTGCATGCGGCCGAGTGCCGCGAGGTAGTCGGCGGCGCGGATGTCGCCGCCGCGCGTGATCAACTCGCGAACAGGCTTGCTCGCCCCATCGCCCGCGCAGGCGACCAGGTCGCGCAGGTTGGCATGCATCTCGGCCTCCATGATCGCCTTGTGCCAGGGCACGGCGTTGGCCACGGCGGGCGGCAGTGCGACCTCGCTCATGCAATCGGCCAGTTCCTCCTGCAGCGCCAGGAATGCCTGCTGCGCGCGCGGATCGACCTGGTCCCACATCGGCGTGCGGGCGAACATCAGCTTCGGCGGCATCGGCGGCGCCTGCTCGCACACCTGTCGCAATGCGGTCGGAAACACCAGGCGGCCGTCGCCCAACTGGTGGCCGCCGACCATGACTTCCGCCACCGCCGCCAGGTCGTCGACCGAACGGGCAAACACGCCGACCTGGTCCAGCGATTGCGAACACCGCAACACGCCGCCGTTGAAGATCTGGCCGCGCGAGGGCTTGAAGCCGTAGATTCCGCAGAATGACGCCGGCCGTATCACCGAGCCGTTGGTCTGCGTGCCGATGGCCGCCGGAACCATGCCGCTGGCCACCGCAGCCGCGGACCCGCTCGACGAGCCGCCGGGGGTGTGGCCGGGTGCGCGCGGGTTCTCGGTGATGGTGGGATGCAGGTAGGCCAGTTCCGTCGAACGCGACTTGGCCCACACCAGCGCGCCGGTCTCGCGCAATTTGTGCACCAGTAGCGCGTCCACGCTGGGCGTGCGTCCGGCCGTGGCGGCGAAGCCGTATTCGGTCGGATAGTCCTGGGTGTCGATGTTGTCCTTGATCGCAATTGGTACGCCGAACAGCCGCGGCAACGGCTCTCCGGCATTGCGCAACGCCGCCAGCCGTTCGACCTGCGGCTCGACCATGTCGCGCCGGTAGTGGGCAAAGGCCTTGACCTCGGGCTCGAGCGCCTCGCACCGGGCATGCTGGGCATCGACATAGTCGCGCAGGCCCAGGCTGCCGTCAGCCAGGTGGCCGACCAGCTCGCATACGCCGAGTTCGTGGCTGCTCCTGTCTCGGTCCGTCACGATCGGGCTCCTTGCATGGCGGATACGGGCGTAGGGGTGTCTTCGGTCATTTCAGGAAGGACGGGTCCATGATATTGGGGTTGCTGGTGTCGACCGGCACGGCCGGGCCCTGGAGGGCCGTGTTGTACAACAGGTCAGGCAGGTAGTTCACCAGCAGCGGCTGCGTATAGATCAGGCCCAGCGTCAGGAACACCATGCTCAGGAACGGGAAGCAGCCCTTGAAGATGGTCCACAGCTGGACATGCGGCGGCGCGACCCCCTTGAGGTAATACGCCGACATCGCCATGGGTGGGGTCAGGAACGAGGTCTGCAGGTTGACGGCGATCAGGATGCCGAACAGCAGCGGATCGACCTGGAAGTGCTCCAGCAGCGGCAGGAAGATCGGCACGAAGATGATGATGATCTCGCTCCACTCCAGTGGCCAGCCCAGGATGAAGATGATGGCCTGCGTGATCAGCAGGAACTGGATCGTGTTCAGGTCCATCGACAGCATGAACTCCTTGATCACGCTCTCGCCGCCAAGGTAGGAGAAAACGCTGGAGAAGGTCCACGAACCGACAAAGAGATAACACACCATGGCCGTCGTCTTGGCGGTCAGGAACACCGACTCCTTCAGGCGCTGCCAGGTGAATGCCCGGTACGCGACGGCCAGCACGATGCCGCCGAGCGAGCCCATGGCCGCCGCTTCGCTGGGCGTGGCGAGGCCGAACAGGATGGAGCCGAGCACGGTCAGGATCAGCGCCGCCAGCGGCACGAAGGCCGTCAGCACCATGAAGGTCGCCTTCCAGAAGCTGATGTGCTCGATTTCCTTGGGCTTGGGCGCCAGCTTTGGATTGATGACGACGCGCGTGATCACGTAGATCAGGTACAGGCTGGCCAGCAGGATGCCCGGCACCATGGCGGCCGCATACAGCTTGACCACCGACACGCCGGCCGTGGCCGCGTACACGATCAGCATGATCGACGGCGGGATCAGGATGCCCAGCGTGCCGCCGGCGGTGATCACGCCGGTGGCAAGCTTTTCGTCATAGCCGGCCTTGAGCATCGGAGGCAGCGCCAGCAAGCCCATCAGCGTGACCACGGCGCCGACGATGCCGGTGGCGGTGGCGAACAGCGCGCAGGTGATCAGCGC
>JBFJZP010000541.1:0-2805 GCA_041622095.1 Burkholderiaceae bacterium
ACGCTCATCATCGAGCGGAAGCCGGAGTCGACCCGCTCCACTTCGCGCGCAATCAGGCCGTAGGCCACATAGATCAGGCCCGGGCCGCCGTATTGCTCGGGAATCGTCGGGCCGAGCAGGCCGAGTTCACCCATCTCGCGGAAGATCTTGACGTCGGTCGTGCCATTGCGAAAGGCCTCGGTAACCCGCGGCAGCAGCTTGTCCTGGCAATATGCCTCGGCCGCTTCACGGACCATGCGCTCGTCGTCGCTGAGTTGGGACTCCAGCAGGAACGGATCCTGCCAATTGAATGCTGCGTGGGCCATGCCGCTTCTCCTCAAATAAGTGAATGCCCGATCGTAGTGGCTGGCGGCTGATCGAACAACCGCAAATTCGGCATCCAGATATGCGAAAAACTTTTATCTGGTTTCGGCATTCGCCCGCAGGGTCCATCCCCTCAAGACCCCGCCGTAGCCGATCATCACGGCTGCTTTATGGGGAAATACCGCGGCGGGGACTCGGCACGAGCGGAAAAACCCGAACCGGGCCAGAACCATGTTGTGTATATTCTTCACACCATGCGGCGCAAGATTCCTTCTCTCCAGGCCCTGGCCTGCTTCGATGCGGCGGCGCGGCACCAGAGCTACACCCGTGCGGCGCAGGAACTGGCGCTGACCCAGAGTGCGGTGTCACGCCAGATCAGCGGGCTGGAGAGCTACCTCGGCCAGGCGCTGTTTCGCCGCACCCGGCACGGCGTCGCGTTGACCGATCGTGGCAGCGCCTACGCCCGCCAGATCGCACCACGTCTGCAGGCGCTGGAGCGCGACACACTGGAGGCGATGTCCGGCCAGGGTTTCAGCCAGAGCCTGATGCTGGCCGCGGTGCCGACCTTTGCCAGCCGCTGGCTGATCCCGCGCCTGCCGCAACTGGCGCTACTGCATCCGGACCTGGTGATCCATATCGACGTGCGGACCCAGCCGTTCCTGTTTGCCGACAGCGAGTTCGATGCCGCCTTGTATGCCGGTACCGAGCAGCAGCTGCGCAACTGGGCCGGCACCCGGTCGCACCATTTGCTGCAGGAGCAGCTGATGCCGGTCTGTGCCCCGGCACTGCTGCCGCTGGGTCGGATGCTCACCCCGGATGAACTGGCAGACATGCCCTTGCTGCAGCAAAGCACACGGCCCCAGGCCTGGCGCCAGTGGTTCCAGAGTGCGGCGACCACCGCGCCGCAAGCCCTGGCCGGGCCGCGGTATGAGTTGTTCTCGATGACGGTTGCGGCCGCCGCGCAGGCCCTCGGTGTGGCGCTGGTCCCACGGCTGCTGATCGAGCAGGAACTGGCCAGCGGCCAACTGGTTCCGGCCTGCGCCCATGTGATGGCGGCGGAGCGCGGCTACTACCTGGTAAGGCCGGAACATGACACCGACAAGCCCGCATTGGCCGACTTCCTGGCCTGGTTGCAGCAACAAAGCGCGGCCGACGCATCGCATGCGTAACATCCACACGCGTTTGTAACATTGTCTTTGCGCAATCGGTTGAACGATAATCGCGCCAAACGGCCGTTGTTCGCGGCATGAGCAACCCCGCTGCCGCGACGATCAACAGGAGACCTAGATGGCCACATCCGGAAAAAACGACACGCTCGGTTTTCCGACCCTGAAATGGGAAGAAGAAGAGCTGGACACCCGTCCGATGCCGCTGCATGAATTGCCGCGCCAGGTCGGCATCGACAACGCCATGGCGATCATCGCCAAGCACCACGAACGTATTGCCAAGGCCATCACCGTGTTCTGGGGCACACGCGACTGCGTCGAATACATCGAACAACTGGTCCTGAGCGGTGGCGACGGGCTCGGCCGAACCCGCATCGGTTTCAAACCCGAGGTGGTATCGGCCTTGCTGAGCCTGATCAGCCTGCACCAGGTCGATCACTGAGCCCGTAACCCGGACCACAAGACCTGCACCACCCCTGACCGGCACCGATACCGGCGTCCAGCCGCCCGGCTCTCAGTCTTCGCCCAGGTGCTGGCGCGCAAACGCGACATACCAGTCCAGGCAATCCGGGTTCGCCATCGCTTCCCGGTTGACCACCTTGTCCAGCGGCTGACCCAGCATCAGCTTCTTGATCGGCAACTCCTGCTTCTTGCCGGATAAGGTGCGCGGCACCTCCTTGACCTGAACCGTCGCATCCGGCACGAAACGGGGTGACAAGGCCTGGCGGATTGCGTCATGGATACGACTGCGCAATGCATCGTCCAGCGCCAGCCCGTCGCGCAGGACCACGAAGAGCGGCATGTAGCTCGGGCGGCCCAGGTATTCCAGATCGACCACCAGCGAATCGAGCACCTCGGGCAAGGCCTCGACCGCACGGTACAACTCGCTGGTTCCCATGCGCAGTCCATGGCGGTTGATCGTCGCATCCGAGCGGCCGTAGATGACACAACCGCCGTTGGCGCCGATCTTCAGCCAGTCGCCATGGCGCCAGACATTCGGGTACATGTCGAAATAACTCGACAGGTAGCGCTGGTTGTCGGTGTCGCCCCAGAAATACAGCGGCATCGACGGAATCGGCGCGGTACAGACCAGTTCGCCGACCGCATCGATCACCGGCTTGCCCTGCTCGTCCCAGGCCTCGACCGCGCAACCCAGCAAACGGCACTGCATCTCGCCCGGCACCGACGGCAGCTCCCGATTGCCGCCGATGAAAGCCCCGGCAAAGTCGGTGCCACCGGAGATGTTGCACCACCATATGTGGCCCCCACGCTCGCCCACTGCGTGTGGCTCCCTGCCCCCCGAGGGGGCCAGCGCGCCTTGGGGCGGCCCGGCGGC
>JBFJZP010000542.1:0-2801 GCA_041622095.1 Burkholderiaceae bacterium
GCAGTGCTGAAGAAGGACATGCAGGTGCTGGTCAGCGAACTGCGCAGCCTGATACCGGCCGCCTTCGAATCGGAGGAATACGCAACCGAGCTCGAACGGCTCAACACCGACGTCAAGGAGCGTGCGGAACACGACCTGCAGGAGGTCAACACCCGGGCCCAGCAACAGGGCGTGATGATGTTGCGCACCCCGGTGGGATTCACGTTTGCGCCGAAGAAGGACAAGGAGGTGATGTCCGCGACCGATTTCGAGGCCCTTCCACTGGCACAACGCGAGGCCTTGCAGAAAGCCATGGGCGAGTTGCAGGATCAACTGCTGCAGGTGCTGCGCGCCTCGCTGCGGCTGCACAAGGAACATGCGGACAAGGTGCACGCGCTGAACCGGGCCACCGCCCGGCTGGCGGTCGATCATGCGGTCGACGAGGTGCGCTCGCGTTGTGAAGAGTTGCCGCAGGTGCGCGGGTACCTCGATGCGGTGCGCACCTCGGTGATCGACAGCGCCGACGCGTTCCGGGCCCACGAGGACGGCGACAGCGCCGAAGCACTGGAAGACGCCTTGACGCAATACGAGGTCAACCTGGTGGTCGATGCCGGCGGCAGCGACGGCGACGCCATCATCGAAGCCGACCTGCCGAGTTACCAGAACCTGGTCGGGCGCATCGACCATGTGGCCCAGGACGGCATGCTGATGACCGACTTCCGCCAGATCAAGAGCGGCCACCTGCACCGGGCCAACGGCGGCTACCTGATGGTCGATGCGCTGAAGCTGCTGACCCAGCCGTTTGCCTGGGACGCGCTCAAGCGCGCATTGCTGCGCCGCGAGATCCGGATCGAATCGCTGGCCGAGATGTTCAGCCTGGTCTCGACGACGCAACTCGAGCCGCAGCCGATTCCGCTGGACGTGAAGGTGGTGCTGATCGGCGAACGCATGGTGTGCGAACTGCTGCAGGCGCACGACCCGGAGTTCGACAAGCTGTTTCGCGTGCTGGCCGATCTGGACGACGCCTTGCCGCGCGAATCGGCCACGCAGAGTGCCTTGGCCTGCGCAATCGCCGGACAGATGCAGGCCGGCGGCCTGCTGACGCCGGACAAGCCGGCGCTGGCATCCCTGATCGACCTCGGTGCCCGCCGCTGCGGCGACGCAACACGGGTCAGTGCCAACGTGCGCCAGCTGCTGGACGTCGCCTACGAGGCCGACCATCTGGCACGGAACGCACAGGCGGGCGGGATCGGCGCGCAGCATGTCGCCGCGGCCGTCGCAGCACGCCGCGCGCGTGCCGCCCGGGTGGACGAGCGGATGCGCGAAGCCATGCTGCGCGACATCCTGGCGATCGACACCCGGGGCGCGACCACCGGCCAGGTCAACGGCCTTGCAGCCTACGAGGTGGCTGGCGAGAGCTTCGGCATCCCCTCGCGCATCACCGCCACCACCCGGCTGGGCGACGGCCATGTGGTCGACATCCAGCGCGAAACCCGCATGGGCGGGCCGGTGCATGCCAAGGGGGTGTTGATCCTGTCGTCGTTCCTGGCCGCGCGTTACTCGCGTTTCCAGCCCCATGCCATCATCGGCTCGCTGGTGTTCGAGCAGACCTACGGCCTGGTCGAGGGCGACAGCGCGTCGCTGGCCGAACTGGTCGCGTTGTTGTCGTCGATTGCCGACGTGCCGGTGCGCCAGGGCCTGGCCGTCACCGGGTCGGTCGACCAGTTCGGCAATGTGCAGGCGGTTGGTGGCGTGAACGAAAAGGTCGAGGGTTTCTTCGACCTGTGCCATGCGCGGGGCCTCGACACCGGCCAGGGCGCGGTGATCCCGGCCAGCAATGTGTCGCAACTGATGTTGCGCGACGCGGTGATCACCGCAGTGGCCGAAGGGCGTTTCGCCATACACGCGGTGCACACCGTCGACCAGGCGCTGGCGGTGCTGACCGGCATGCCGGCCGGAGACCCATCGGTCGCGTCCGACGACACGGTCAACGGCCGCATCAACCGGCGACTGCATGAGTACACCTTGCTGCGCCATGGCGCGCGGCGCTTCGCGCGGCGCAAGCCGCCACGGGTACTGCGCCTGGGCGCATCATCCGGCGACACACCATGAACACCCGGCCTGCCGCCTCGCAACGCCTGGTCGTGCTGCTCGACGATGCAGCCAGCGGCCCGCAGTTGCTGGAGTTGTCCTGCGCGCTGGCGCAGGCCTTGCAGCGGGAACTGGAACTGGTGTTTGTCGAAGACAGCCGCTCCTTGTCCGCCGCAGCCTTGCCACTGGCCCAGGTGCTGCCCTATGCCGCAACCGGCTGGATGCCCTTGTCGGCAAATGCCGTCGAGCAGGGCTTCCGGTCCCACGCCGCGCGCCTGCGCGCTGTCGCCCAGCGCATCGCACTGCAGCACCGGGTGCCATGGTCGCTGCGGGTCATGCGCGGCGACCTGGCAGCTGCGGCTGCAGACCTGCAGGGCGAATCCGACCTGTTGCTGCTGTCCGCCAACCGGCCGGCGGCCGCCCCCCGTCCGGCAAGCGCACGGCGCGCCAGGATCGCGGTGACACGCGGCTCGAGCCAGGCGGACACCCGTGCGATGGAGGTGGCGCGTCAATGGGCACAGGCCGTGGCCGGCATGCTGGAAACGCTGCAGGAAGACGCACCCGACATGCCACCGGGCACGCGCCCGACACCGGCCAGCCGCTCCCGCCCCGACGTGCTGGTGATGCGCCGTCCGGTGCTGTCGATCGAATTGCTGCAGTCCTGGTCCTGTCCGGTCTTGCTGGTCGGCTGAGAAGCCGCCAGCTCGGCGAACGCCACAGGCCGACGCGGC
>JBFJZP010000543.1:0-2799 GCA_041622095.1 Burkholderiaceae bacterium
ATCGTTGGTCAGCGGCTTGTCCATGTGACCCGGGATCTTCTTGGCCTTGGCATAGTCGGACCACTTCTTGATGAACTCGGTATTGGCCGGGTTCTTGATCGACATGAAGTAGTTCCAGGCGGCCAGGTGGCCGACCAGAGGCTTGGTGTCGACACCGCGCAGCTCTTCCTCGCCGACCGAGAATGCGACCACCGGAACGTCCTTGGCCTTGAGCCCGGCGTTGCCCAGCTCCTTGTAGAACGGCACATTGGAGTCGCCGTTGATGGTCGACACCACGGCGGTCTTGCCGCCGGCAGAGAATTTCTTGATGTCGGCGACGATGGTCTGGTAGTCACTGTGGCCGAACGGGGTGTATTTCTCGTCGATGTCCGAATCCTTCACGCCCTTGCTCTTGAGGTAGGCGCGCAGGATCTTGTTGGTGGTGCGGGGATAGACATAGTCGGTACCCAGCAGAACCCAGCGCTTGGCGCCGCCGCCGTCCTTGCTCATCAGGTAGTCGACCGCCGGAATGGCTTGCTGATTCGGCGCGGCGCCGGTATAGAAGACATTCTTGGACAGCTCTTCACCCTCGTACTGCACCGGGTAGAACAGCAGGCCGTTCATTTCCTCGACCACCGGCAATACCGACTTGCGCGATACCGAGGTCCAGCAGCCGAAGATCACCGAGACCTTGTCCTGCCCGAGCAGCTGCTTCGTCTTTTCGGCGAACAGCGGCCAGTTGGAGGCCGGATCGACAACGACCGGCTCGAGCTTCTTGCCGAGCACGCCGCCCTTGGCGTTGATCTCGTCGATCGCCATCAGCACGGTGTCCTTGAGCACCGTCTCGGAGATGGCCATCGTGCCGGACAGGCTGTGCAGGATGCCGACCTTGATGGTGTCGCCCGACTGTGCCAGCGCGGCGCCGGACAATCCAAAGCCCAGGGCGATGGACGCGGAAATGAGTTTGAGCGGAATCCGACGATTCATGTGTTTCTCCAGTGAAAGAGCAAGGCCCGGGATTGGGTTGCACCGGACGACGCAAATGGCGTGCCAGTTGCTGCGACACCCGCCCACACCGTGACACGGCCCCCCCTGAAACGCGCGCATCGGGCATAGCCACAGGCTGCCGGCCCAGGTCGCAACACGCACCGGCAAGGCTCACGAATCGCACCATGTTGGCGTCATGCCGCTGCACCAAAACACTGAAGGTGCACCGCGTCAGCGCGCATCCGCACGATTTCGGGTGGCACATGACTTGCGTGACAATATTCCTGACCACCCCGCCACGAGAGCCGACCATGGAACTGACCCCGCGCGAAAAAGACAAGCTGTTGTTGTTCACCGCCAGCCTGCTGGCCGAGCGGCGCAAGGCCCGCGGCCTCAAGCTCAACTACCCGGAGGCGGTCGCGCTGATCAGTGCCGCCGTGATGGAAGGTGCCCGGGACGGCAAGAGCGTGGCGCAACTGATGAACGAAGGCCGCGCCGTGCTGACCCGTGACGACGTCATGGACGGGATTCCCGAGATGATCCCGGACATCCAGGTCGAGGCCACTTTTCCCGACGGCACCAAGCTGGTGACCGTGCACCAGCCCATCGTCTGAGCCACCACGAACCGCAAGACCCGCTTTCCCCATTTCTGCATGAAAGACCTGTCGATGACCCGGACCCCCTGCCGCCACTGGATTCAACGCTTCGCGCTGCTGCTGGCCCTGTCCTCGGCGACCGGCGCCGCATTCGCCCATACCGGCGACGCCGCGGCAGCCCACCAGGCCCAAGCCGGCTTCTTCGAAGGCCTGATGCACCCCTTGAGCGGCCTGGACCACTTGATCGCGATGCTGGCGGTTGGCTTGTGGAGCGCCTCCACCGCCCGGCGCTGGTGGATTCCGCCCCTGGTGTTCGCACAGATGCTGATGGCCGGCGCCATGCTGGGCCTGACCGGCCTGCAATTGCCGGTGGTCGAACCGATGATCGCCAGTTCGCTGGTCGTGCTGGGTCTGCTGCTCGGAACCCGCACTGCCTTGCCGATCGCATTCGGCGCTGCCTTGATCGGGCTGTTCGGATTGTTCCACGGCTGGGCCCATGGCACCGGGCTTTCCGGCTCGACCCAGGCCTGGCAACCGATGGTGGGCATGTTGATTTCAACCGCCGCATTGCACGCAAGCGGCGTCTGGGCCGGGCGGTGGGTTCGTACCCACAACAGGAGCTGGACACGGATCGCCGGCGCGCTGGTGGCGATGACCGGTGGCGCCCTGCTGCTGCAACTGGCCTGATCGGAGGCAAGAATGATCCCGGGTGAACTGCTGACCCTCGAAGGCGACCATGCGATCAACACCGGCCGGCGTACCCATACGCTGGTGGTGCGCAATACCGGTGACCGCCCGATCCAGGTCGGCTCGCATTACCACTTTGCGGAAACCAATGCCGCGCTGGAATTCGATCGCGCGGCCGCCCGCGGCATGCGGCTGAACATCGCATCCGGTACGGCGGTGCGTTTCGAGCCCGGCCAGCAACGCACGGTGGAACTTCTGGACTATGCCGGCGCACGTGCGGTGTACGGCTTTCGTGCCGAGATCAACGGGCCGCTGGACGCAGCGGCCACAGGAGCCTGACGATGGCGAGCATTTCACGACGCGCTTATGCCGAGATGTTCGGCCCCACTGTCGGTGACCGCCTGCGCCTGGCCGACACCGAACTGCTGATCGAGGTCGAAGCCGACTACACCTTGCGCGCCGGCAGTTACGGCGAGGAAGTGAAGTTCGGCGGCGGCAAGACCATCCGCGACGGCATGGCGCAAAGCCAGCGGGCGCGGGCCCAGGGCGC
>JBFJZP010000544.1:0-2793 GCA_041622095.1 Burkholderiaceae bacterium
CTGCGGACTGGGGGGCGCGCGTATCCTGCGGGTCGACAGTCCATTCGACTATCCGCGGCAGGCCGCGGTTTATGTGCCGCGCGACCTGCCGCGGCCAGCCGATCCCGGTCACAGCCAGCAGGTCGCCACGCTGGTCGAGCGGCTGGCCCGCGAGATCGGTGGCCGGACCCTGGTATTGACCACCACGCTCAAGGCCTTGCGCGTGATCAGCGAGCAGTTGCAACGCGACTTCGAAGGCAACCCGGAGATCCAGGTGCTGGTGCAGGGGCAGGGCCCGAAGCGTGAACTGATGGAGCGTATGCGCAATGCCGGCATCGACGGAGCGCCGGGCTGCATCCTGGTCGCATCCGCGTCATTCTGGGAGGGTATCGATATTCCGGGTGATGCGCTGCAGATGGTGGTGATCGACAAATTGCCGTTTCCACCGCCGAACGATCCGCTGGTGCAGGCCCGCGCCGGCCGGCTGGAAGCGGCGGGGCGCAGCCCGTTCAATGACTATTTCATCCCGGAGGCCGCGGTCGCCCTCAAGCAGGGCGCCGGCCGGCTGGTGCGGCGCGAGTCCGACCGCGGCGTGCTGGTCTTATGCGATACCCGGTTGACCTCGATGGGTTACGGTCGGCGACTGCTCAAGGCCTTGCCGCCGATGCGGATGCTGCAGACCGAAGAGGAACTGCTGGCCTTGCTGCGCACACTCACCACACCTTCCACCAGGGCTCGTCATCCCGCGCAAAGCCCCGCGTGATGTAGCGGCTGTTCGGGTAATTGGTGGTCAGGACACGCTGGGAGTCGTCCTTGAGCTGCGTCATGCCCAGCTTCTCGTAGGACTTGACCATGATGTACAGCGCCTCTTCGAGCGCTGGTACGTCGCGGTAGTCGGCCAGCGCGGTCTGGGCCCGGTTGATGGCCGCCAGATAGGCGCCGCGCTGGTAGTAATAACGTGCAACATGCACCTCGTACTGCGCCAGCGAGTTGACGATGTAGTTCATGCGCAACCGGGCGTCCGGCGTGTAGCGCGAATCCGGGAAACGCGAGACTAGTTCCTTGAATGCCTCGAAGGATTCCTTGGCCGCCTTCTGGTCACGTTCCGACAAGTCCTGGCGGGTCAGGAAGGACAACATGCCCAGGTCATCGTTGAAGTTGATGATGCCCTTGAGGTACAGCGCATAGTCGATCGCCGGGCTGGCCGGATGCAGCTTCATGAAGCGCTCGATCGTGGCCATCGCCTGCGCCGGCTCGGCGTTGCGCCAATGTGCGTAGGCCTTCTCGAGTTGCGCCTGCTGGGCCAGCGGCGTGCCGGCGGCACGGCCTTCGAGTTTTTCCAGCAGCAGCGTCGCCTTGTCAAACGAGCCGCTCTTCAATTCGTCCTTGGCTTCGGCGTAGATCCGGTTCGGGCTCCAGTTGGCCGTCTTGTCCTCCGGCGCGGACGAGGCACAACCGACAAGCCATGCGGCGGTGCCTGCCAGAAGCACAAGGCGAACCATCGATAATTTGGCACTAAGCATGGGGACCACCTTGGTAACGAACAGCGAAGCGATTATATCGGGGGCACTTGATCCGCTCGGGCCGGACGACGGGCCGGATCCCGGTGACGAGGGCGAAATTCGAACCTGGCAAGTCGAGGTTGCGCAGCATGGCGAGCGGCTGGACAAGGTGCTGGCCGCGGCGATCCACGAGTTTTCTCGCAACTATTTGAAACAGTTGATCGAGCAGGGCGCAGTGGAGCGCAACGGCGAGGCGCTGCGCAAGGTGTCGACCCGCATGAAGGCCGGCGACGCCATGCGGGTGAGCCTGCGCCCAACGCCGCAAAGCCAGGCGTTCAAGCCGGAGGCGATGGCGCTGGAGATCGTGCATGCGGATGCCGACCTGCTGGTGCTGCACAAACCTGCCGGGCTGGTGGTGCACCCGGCCCCGGGCAACTGGAGCGGCACCTTGCTCAATGGCCTGCTGGCATGGGATACCCGCCAGGGCGAATTGCCGCGCGCCGGCATCGTGCATCGGCTGGACAAGGACACCAGCGGCCTGATGCTGGTGGCGCGCACCCGGCCCTGCATGGACGCGCTGGTGCGCATGATTGCCCAGCGCGACGTGCAGCGCCAGTACCTGGCACTGGCACATGGCCACTGGAATGGAGCCGGCACACGCGATGTTCACGCCGCGATCGGTCGCGACCCGCGCAACCGCCTGCGCATGGCGGTGCTGCCGTCCGACCGCACCGGCGCCAAGGATGCCCGCACGACGATCGAGCGGCTGGACACCAATGAGCGCTTCTGCCTGGTGCGCTGCAGCCTGCATACCGGACGCACCCACCAGATCCGGGTCCACATGGCATCGATCGGGCATCCGCTGGTCGGCGACGAGACCTACGGCGGCCAGGGCGGGCCGGTCATCGATCGGCAGGCCTTGCATGCCTTCCGGCTGGCGCTGGCGCATCCGGTCAGCGGCAAGCCGCTGAAATTCGAGGCCGCTTTGCCCGACGACATGCAGGCGGCCTTGGCCCGGGTGGGCCTGCGTTACAATCCGGCCTGACAGCTTGTTGGCACGCCATGATGTGTGCCGGCCCTGATCCTCGCACCGCAGTCGCTCGATCTGCCCGCTGCGCCCCAAATTGACTGGCATCGACGCGCACCCGCTGGTGCCACTTCCGGAATCCCTTGACGATGAACACCGCTGAGGCAAAGCGTGTACTGGAAACTGCCCTGATCTGTTCGGCACAACCGCTGCAGGTAAGGGAGTTGCGCGCGTTGTTCGACGATGCGATTGGAGCGGACACGGTCGTGCAGATGCTGCAGGACC
>JBFJZP010000545.1:0-2787 GCA_041622095.1 Burkholderiaceae bacterium
GGCGTGCCGGCGACCGGCCGCTTGCGCTCGATCCGCACCTCCAGCACTTCCGGCCGATAACGCTTGCCGTCGCAGTCGGGGCAGCGCAGGTAGACATCGCTGAGGAACTGCATCTCCACATGTTCGAAGCCGGAACCGCCGCAGGTGGCGCAGCGCCCGTCGCCGCTGTTGAAGCTGAACTTGGATGCGGTGTAGCCGCGCTGACGCGACAAGGCCGCATTCGCGAACAACTCGCGGATCGCATCCCAGGCGCCGACATAACTGACCGGATTGGAGCGTGCGGTCTTGCCGATCGGCGACTGGTCGACAAACACCACATCGGCCAACTGCTCGGCGCCGAGCAGGCGCTCATGCCGGCCCGGTGCCTCGGTCGAGCGGCCGAAATGGCGCATCAGCGCCGGCGCCAGCACATCCTGCACCAGCGTGGACTTGCCGGATCCGCTGACACCGGTGACACACACCAGGCGCTGCAGCGGGATCTCGACCGACACATTCTTCAGGTTGTGCTCGCTGACACCTTCGAGCAGCAGCCGCGGCGTGCCGGCATTCACCAGGCGCTGGAAACCCATGCCGACCTGCTTGCGACCACCGAGGTAGGCGCCGGTCAAGGTGTCGGCGCCGCGCAGGTCCTGCGTGCTGCCGTCGAAAACAATCTGCCCGCCACGCTCGCCAGGCCCGGGACCCATGTCGATCATGCGGTCGGCCGCCAGCATGACCGCCGGATCATGCTCGACCACCACCAGCGTGTTGCCGGCATTGCGCAGCCGCTGCATCGCCTCGATGATGCGGTGCATGTCGCGTGGATGCAGCCCGATGCTGGGCTCGTCCAGCACGAACAAGGTATTGACCAGCGAGGTGCCCAGCGCCGTCGTCAGGTTGATGCGTTGCACTTCGCCGCCCGACAAGGTGCGGCTCTGCCGATCCAGGCTCAGGTACCCGATGCCGACGTCGACAAGGTAGCGCAAACGGGTGGTGATCTCCTCGAACAACAATGCCAGCGCCTTGTGGTCGGCCACCGACGTCGGCACCGAACCGGGCTCCGTAGCCTGTTGTCCGATGCGGTCGAAGAAGCGGCGCAATCGGTCCACCGGCAACAACATCAAGTCGTGCAGGCACAGGCCCGGCATGGCTTCGAGCTGGGCCCGCGACCACGCCACGCCTTGCGGCATGAAGCGCTGCGCCGGCTCCATCACCGCATCCGCATCCGCTGCACCACCCATGCGCCACAACAGGCTTTCGGTCTTCAGGCGTGCGCCGGCGCAGCTCGGGCACGGGGTGTAGCTGCGGTACTTGGACAGCAACACCCGGATATGCATCTTGTAGGCCTTGGTCTCCAGGTACTCGAAGAAGCGCTTGACGCCGAACCAGTGCTGGTTCCATTTGCCGTTCCAGTTCGGCGATCCGTTGATGACCCAGTCGCGATGCTCCTGGCTCAGCTTGTTCCACGGCGTGTCGCGCGGGATACCGGCATCTTCCGCATGGCGCATCAAGTCGTCCTGGCACTCCTGCCAGGCGGGGGTCTGCATCGGCTTGATCGCACCGGCGCGCAATGTGAGCTTGTCGTTCGGGATCACCAGGCCATAGTCGACTCCGATCACGCGGCCGAATCCACGGCAACTGTCGCAGGCTCCGACCGCCGAATTGAACGAGAACGCCGACGCGATCGGATCGACATACCGCAGATCACTTTCCGGGCAATGCAGACCGGTGGAGAACTTCCAGATCCGCTCCGGCGCATCGCCTTCGGCCAGCGCATAGACATTGATGCGACCGCTGCCGCGCTTGAGCGCCACTTCGATCGCCTCGACCACCCGGGCCTGCTCGGTGTTGCCGAGACGAAACCGGTCTGCCACCACGTCCAGCAGCTTGCGCCGGACCGGACCGGCGGCTGCGGCGCCGGCCTTGGCCTTGCCACCACTGCCGGCCTTCGCAGACGCCTTGCCGCTCGCCTTCTTCGACACCAATGCGTCGGTCGCAACCTCCACCTCGCGCTCGGCCTGGACCCGGGTATAGCCGCTGACCGACAACCATTGCGTGATTTCTTCCGGCGTCGTATCGGCCGGCAATTCAACCGGAAAGGTCACCACCAGACGCGGATCGCCCTGCGCTGCCAGCTGCTGCAATTGCGCAAAAATCGTCTCCGGCGTGTCGTGCCGCACCGGCAAGCCGGTCAGCCGATCGAACAGTTGCCCGGCCCGGGCGAATAAAAGTTTCAGGTGGTCATTGAGTTCGGTCATCGTGCCGACCGTCGAGCGCGAGGAACGCACCGGATTGGTCTGGTCGATCGCGATCGCCGGCGGCACCCCTTCCACCTTGTCCACCGCCGGCTTGTCCATGCGATCGAGAAACTGCCGCGCGTAAGCGGAAAATGTCTCGACGTATCGCCGCTGGCCCTCGGCATACAAGGTGTCGAACACCAGACTCGACTTGCCCGAGCCGCTGGGGCCGGTGACGACGGTCAATTCGCCGGTGCGGATGTCCAGGTCGAGATTCTTGAGGTTGTGCTGGCGTGCTCCGCGGATGCGGATGATTCCCTGGGACATGGTGGCGTGCTTTCTGGAGGGGGCCGAACATTCTAGATAGCGCCAGCAACGCGGCACCGCGTAGGGCTTTCGCCGAACAGTGCTAGATTGCATGGCTTGTTCCCCACTTGATCCGGAGAGACGACATGCGATATCGATTGCTGGGCCGCACCGGCCTGTATGTTTCCGAGTTGTGCATGGGCACGATGACATTCGGCGGCACATCCGGCCTGTGGAAGGTGGTCGGCGGGTTGACGCAGGACGA
>JBFJZP010000546.1:0-2778 GCA_041622095.1 Burkholderiaceae bacterium
CCCTATCGCCCGGCGCTTGTGCATGCCAGCGGATCTGGCCAGGCAGTCCACCTTCATGGTCGACCTGGTCAAAACGGCTTGGGAAACGCCCCAAACCGATTCCCCAGACCCAGTCCGTGGCGTGGGCCGGCAGTGCCAAGGCGCGTTGCCAATGCACCAGCCGTGCCTCCAGCACCTTGCCGGTGTGTTCCAAGCGGTTCAGTAGAAAACTGTCGGCGCCCCATTGGGGCATCGCCAAGGCGACGGATGCCAGCAGCAGCCAGATCCACAAGGACATCCGGGAGCCCCGGGAGCCGGATTTCCGGGGAACCGCTGACGCGGCCGGTTCCCGCTGTCGATGATCGAACCGCTCTACCGGACGCAACCAGGCTGCCAGGGCCAGCGCCAGGGCCGGCAAGGCCACCGCCAGATAGACATTGCGCGAGAACGTGACGAAGCAGGCATACATCGCCACCACCGCGAACCCGATGGCGGCCAGTCGGCTCCAGCGCCGATGCGCGACCGACACCGCCCACCAGACCAAGGGCATTGCCATCGCCAGGTAGGCGTCGATCGCGGCGCCGCCCACATGCATTTCCCAGAACAATGCGGTCGCGCGATAGACACGCGCGAACTCGAGGATACCGGGATATGCCACACGCTCCCACACCACCGCGAGCGCGACGGCGCCCAGACCCAGCAATATGCCGGCAGCCAGGCGGCGCCCGGCCCCAGCCGCATCCTGCGTGATGGCATCGCGGCTCAGCGCCACCGTCAACAGACCAAAAATCAGGCTCTTGCCGACACGCAGGCTGTTCATCGGATCGGCGTAGGACTGGAACCAGCCCGCCCCGATGCCCTCAGCGTCCAGCAGACCGCGCGCCAGGCCGACCAGCCCCGAGAGGGCCAGCGCGATCAGCACCATCCACTGCGTCCGGTCGATGCGCCGCCGGGCAGCCTGGTTGCGTACGGCCATGCCGGCATATGCACCGGCAAAAACTGCGAGCAGGAAGATGTCGAATTCGCTGACCACCTGCCAGCCGGTCCAGGGCGCAAAGTCCAGCCACGGCAAAGCGGCTGGAATCGCGAGCAGCCAGAACCCGCGCCACCGGGCAGCCATGGCGGCACAAGCCGGCACGAGTAGCGCGGCAATCCAGGGCGCGATCGGATGATGCAGCGCCAGCCAGAACGCCCCGCCCAGGCAGATGCAAGCGGTCGCCGTGCCGGCGACCCGGGTGCTAGACCAGAACCTCAAGGCAAGGCGCATGGCCCAGGAAGGCCTGCGGGCTTGCGCTGGCACCGTAGGCGCCGGACTGGAACACCACGACCAGGTCACCTTCCTGCGCCACCGGCAAGGCCATGCGGTCGGCCAGCAGGTCGAGCGGTGTACACAGCGGCCCCACCACCGATGCCGGTTCGGTGGCGCCGGCGTCCATCCGGTTGCCGATGGCGACCGGGTAGTTCTTGCGCACCACCTGGCCAAAATTGCCCGACGCCGCCAGATGGTGGTTCAAACCACCATCGGTGACCAGGTAGACCAGCCCGCGCGACACCTTGCGGTCCACGACGCGGGTGACATAGACCCCGGCCTCGGCCACCAGGTAACGGCCCAGCTCGATGACCAGGTCGGCCTGCGGCAAGTCGCCTGCCGCACGCGCAGCCAGCTCATGCAGGTTGTCGCCGATCGGCTGGATGTCGAGCCGCTGCTCGCCGGGGAAGTAAGGAATGCCGAAACCGCCGCCCAGATTGAGGAATCGCACCGGCGCCGGTGCATGCTCGGCCAGGCGCAACGCCAGTTCATACGACTTCTGCTGCGCTTCGCAGATCGATTCGCCGCGCAGATTCTGCGAACCGGCAAACAGGTGGAAACCCTCGAACGCCAGCCCGGCACGCCCCACGTCCGCCAGCAAGGCCGGCATCAGTTCCACATCGACGCCAAACTGCTTCGGGCCGCCGCCCATCTTCATGCCGGAGCCCTTGAGCTCGAAATCCGGATTGACACGCACCGCGACGCGGGCCGGCAAGCCCAGTTCCTGCGACACGCGCGCAAGGACGCCGATTTCGCGCGCCGACTCGATATTGATCAGCACCCTGGATGCCACCGCCTGGCGCAATTCCGTGTCGCGCTTGCCCGGCCCGGCAAAACTCACTTCCTGCGCATCGGCACCGGCATCCAGCGCCACCTTGAGTTCGCCGCCGGAGGCCACGTCGATGCCGTCGACCAGCCCCGCCATGAAACCGACCACCGCCGGCATCGGATTGGCCTTCATCGCGTAATGCAGCTTGACCGAGGGCGGCAAAACCTGGCGCAGATGCGCCACCCGCGTGCGCAGGGCGGCACGGTCATAGGCATAAAACGGGGTCTGGCCGACACGGGCGGCCAGCAGCGACAGCCGTTCACCGCCGACCAGCAGTTCGCCGCCCTGCGTCGGGAACTGGTCCAGCGGAGCATGGACCGGCATGGGGCGGGGCGCGAGGGACATGGTCAGTTACAGGTTTTCAGTGGAAACAGGGGACTGCGCCAACGGGCAGGCGAAGGATGATGGCCAGGGAACCGATCGGAAATCATGCGCGGGCTGCGACAAACTGCGCCGACAAGGTCTTGCGGTCGATCTTGCCGTTCGGATTGCGTGGCAATGGCCCGCCCACGAATTCAATTCCCGAGGGCACCATATAGGCGGGCAAACGCTTCAGAAGGGCACGACGCGGGTTCAGGTCGATGATGGATTGCGCAGGTACAACATAGGCCACCAGACGTGCGTCGCCCGATCGGGTTTGTCGGCCGACCACGACCGCATC
>JBFJZP010000547.1:0-2777 GCA_041622095.1 Burkholderiaceae bacterium
ATCCTGCCGCGTGGCGTCTCTGCGCCCCCCGGCACCTTCGACGCGATCAAGAACGGCCTGGCCGATGTGTCGTACACCGTGCATGGCTACACGCCTGGTCGTTTCGTGGCGACGCAAATGGCCGAGTTCCCGTTCCTGGGCAACAGCGCCGAGTCGATTTCGGTCGCATTCAACAAGATCGCTGCCAAATACCCGGAATTCAACGCCGAGCACCAGGGCGTCAAGGTCCTGACTTTGTTCACACATGGCCCGGGCATCATCTTCAATACCAAGCGCCCGATCACCAAGGTCGAGGATGCCAGCGGGCTGAAGTTCCGCGTCGGTGGCGGCATGGTCAATGAAATCGCCAAGACGCTGGGCATGAACGTCACGCTCAAGCCGGCACCCGAGTCCTACGAATTGTTGTCCGGCGGCGTCATGGACGGCACGCTGTTCCCGGCCGAATCCACCGAATCGTTCAAGATCGACAAGATCATCCGCCACGCCACCACCTTCCCCGGCGGCCTGTACAACACCAGTTTCGTGGCCATCATGAACCAGGCCCGTTACGACAAGCTCAGCGCCGACGAGAAGAAGGCGATCGACGCGATCTCGGGTGAGACCTATGCCCGCATGTTCGGCCGCGCCTGGGACAAGGTCGACCTGCGCGCCACCGCACTGATGCAGGCCAACGGCGTGCAGATCACCAAGGCCGATGACAAGTTCATTTCCGACGTGAAAGCCAAGACCGCACCGCTCGAGGCCAAGTGGGTCGGCGACGCCAAGGCCGCCGGCCTGAAAGACCCGGCCAAGGCACTGGCGGAGTTCCGCGCCGAAATCGCCAAGCAGGAAAAATAAACCGGCCCGCGCCGCATTGCGGTGCCCCGGTTCCACGCGGCTCTCATGGACAATGAGGGCCGCACGCGTTTTGGCAAGTCGGGCATATTGTGAACAGACTGTTTGAATGGGTTTGCGGCGCCCTGGCCGCGGCCGCGCTTTTCTCCATCATGACCTTGACGTTCTTCGACGTCGGCGGTCGCAAGCTGGCGTCGGCGTCGATTCCCGGTTCGCTGGAGTTGACCGAACTGCTGATGGTCGTCGTCATCTTCGCGGCCTTGCCGCTGGTGTCGATCCGTCGGGAGCATGTGGTTTTTGACTCGCTCGACCATGTGCTGCCGCGTCCGGTGCGCAGGCTGCAGTCGATCCTGGTCAACCTGCTCTGTGGCGGACTGCTGCTGGGCCTGGCCTGGCTGATGTGGCAGACCGCCGGCGAGTTCGCGCAGGCGGGCGAAACCACCGCGCAGCTCAAGCTGCTCAAGGCCCCGTTCATCTACGGCATGTCGGTGTTGTGTGGCCTGACCGGCCTGGTGCACCTGCTGCGCTTTGTGCTGCTGCGCGGCGAACCCACGCCGGAAGGCACAACGTCATGACCGAAGCATTGCTCGGGTTTGGTGCGATCTTCATACTGGCTTTCCTGCGCGTGCCGCTGGCATTCGCGATGGCCATCGTCGGCGTGGTCGGCATGGGCATCACGCGCAGCTGGCCAGCCGCGTTCTACAGCACCAGCCAGGTGGTCTACGAGACCGGTTTCGCCTATACCCTGTCGGTGATCCCGCTGTTCATCCTGATGGGCAACTTCGTTGCCCGGGCCGGGCTGGCACATGAGCTGTTTCGCGCCGCCTATGTGTTCATCGGCCACCTGCGCGGCGGCCTGGCCCATGCCACGATTGCGGCCTGCGCCGGCTTCGGCGCGATCTGCGGATCATCGATTGCCACTGCGGCGACGATGAGCAAGGTCGCCTATCCGTCGATGCAGAAACTCGGCTACAGCGAATCGCTGTCGACCGGCGTCATGGCCGCCGGCGGCACGCTGGGCATCATGATCCCGCCATCGACGATCATGGTGATCTACGGCATCGTCACCGAGACCAACATCGGCAAGCTGTTCGCCGCCGGCGTGATTCCAGGCATGTTGACGGCGCTGGCGATGATGGTCGCGGTCGTCATCGTGACCTCGCGCGACCCTGAACACGCGCCGCCGGGCGAGCGCTCGAGCTGGAAGGAGCGCCTGCAGGCCTTGCGCGGCATCTGGGGCGTGTTGCTGCTGGTGATCGTGGTGCTGGGCGGCATCTACGGCGGCGTGTTCACCGCCACCGAAGGCGCCGGCATCGGCGCGTCGGGCGCCTTCCTGTTCGCGCTGGCGCGCCGCGCACTGAGCTGGAAGACCTTGCTCCAGATTCTGGTCGAGTCGGCGCGCACCACCGCGATGTTGTTCACGCTGCTGATAGCCGCCACCATCTTCGCCAACTTCGTCAATTTCACGACCATGCCCGGCGACCTGAAGGAGTGGATCACCCACCTGGGCCTGTCGCCACCGATGATCGTCGCCGCGATGATGCTGATCTACGTGATCCTGGGCACGGTGATGGAGGAACTCAGCATGGTGCTGCTGACGATCCCGCTGTTTTTCCCGATCGTCGTCAGCCTGGGCTTCGACCCGGTCTGGTTCGGCGTGCTGATCGTCATGGTGATCCAGATCGGACTGATTTCGCCACCGGTGGGCATGAACCTGTTCGTGCTCAACACCTTGCTTCCAGGTGTACGCCTGGGCACGATCTTCCGCGGCGTCTGGCCGTTCGTCGTGGTGCAGGTGCTGATGCTGGTGGTGCTGGTGACGTTCCCGATGCTGAGTCTGTGGTTGCCGTCGTTCATGCAGTAGTGCCATCGTGGCTTCCCGGCCGTTGAAACAACAACGGCTGGCATATCTCCATCACTTGCCGGCGACCACCTGTGGTGGG
>JBFJZP010000548.1:0-2770 GCA_041622095.1 Burkholderiaceae bacterium
CAACAGTCACGGTTTCGGCCGTGTCTAACAAGAACATTTCACCGACGGTCTTAAAGTCAAAATCTCCATCGCTGTAGTAAAGAACAAGCGAAACAGTCTCTAGAGACGAGCGATCAGTTGGCGGAGGTGCCTGCTCGTTAGAGCAGGCTTGAATGAATACGACAATACATAACGACGTAATTGCTGCAGTTTTCATTTGGATCCTTGCCTCTGCTGAAACTGAGTCAGAAGTTTTCCTGCTTGCTTCGCTTCTACCAACTTTCCAACCTCCCAATCATTTGGATTTCGTTTCAGATATTCATTGAGTGCCGACAGCGCCGAGGACTTGTTGCCCAAGCTCAGTTGTGTCATCCCGATCGCATAAAGGGCGGATATCACGCCTTTGTCGCGGGCCTTGTGCAGGTAGGGCAAAGCTTCTCTCGGGCGCGCGCTGGCGGCCAGGAAACTGCCATAGTGGTAGTTCCCCATTGCATCTTCCGCGTTGGTGCGCAGCAGGCGCTGGAAATTGGCTTGCGCGAATGCGGCAGCCTGCGGCACATCCAGGTTGTGACCGACGGAGCCGAGCAATCCCATGCGCAGGAGCAGTCCGTTCGGTGGGGACGGGCCGAATGCCACATCGAACATGCCGATCAGATGGTGCGCATCCCGTTGCGCGCGCTGCATGTCGGTCGGCGAATCGAATTGCGGCGGGTAACTGCCTGCATGCTCCGACAGGTCTGACAACATGCGATCGAAGTAAGCCAGGTCGAGCGAACCACCGGCGCCGGGTTTCGACGCCGGCACCAGCAACTGCCGGGCGTCGTAATTTCCATAGGCTTTCGTCCATCCGGTCGACGCGAAAAGCAGGGCCAGGGCCACCGCGATGGTGAAGTGAGCGACGCGACGCATCCCGACCCACCATCGTCGCGGGTGGCGAACGTTGACCTGTTCGATGTCATCGAGTCGCATGACCATGGGGCCTCCCTTATCGCTTGGCTACTTGCTGCAACTTGTTCAAGCTGTCATTCACTCATCGCTCGCGCAAACTCTCGCCGCCCGCCTTCTGAATCGGACTGAGCAGGTATTCGATGACCCGTCTCTGACCGGTCTTGATCTCCGCCGTGACATTCATTCCCGGGCTGAGCCGGATCCGGTTGCCGTCGATATCGATGCGGTTGGTGGCCAGTTGCAGGCGCGCTGGAAAGATCGCGCCGCGCTGTTCATCGTTGACGGCATCGGCGCTTACCTGTTGCACGGTCGCTGGCACGGTTCCGTAGCGGGTGAAAACGAACGTCTCCAGCTTGACCTGCGCGTGCTGGCCGGCGCTGACGAATCCGATGTCCTTGTTCTCCAGCACCACCTCGGCGACCGCCGGGTTGTCGGTGGCATCGTCCGGCACGATCACCATCAGCACCTGCGCCTCGGTGACGACACCGCCACGGGTATGGGCGCTCAATTGCTGCACGACACCGGCCACCGGAGACCTGAGCACCGTCTGCTTCTCGCGTTGCGTGGCTTTCGCCAGCTCTTGCCGTGCCTGCAGCAGCCGCAACTGCGCGTGCGCCAGCCGCTCCGACAACAAGCGCCGGGTTTCTGCCAGGTAGGACTGGCGTCCGCTTTCGCTTTCCAGCAGCGCAGCCTGGTTCTCGCGCAGGCGTGCAGACTGGGTCTGAAGGTCGCGCTCCATCTCCACACGCTCGCGGGTCCGATCCTGCCCCGCATGGTGGGCGACGAACCCTTGCGCAGCCAGTACCATGAGGTCCTGTTCGCGTCGGCGCACCAGCGGCAATGTGGATTCGAGCTTGGCCAACACCTCGAGTCCGGTGGCCAGTTCCGCGCGGCGGCGCACCAACTCTGCCCCCCAGCGGGCGACCCGCGCCTGGATGTCGCGCCATTCCGTCATCATCTGCTGTTGTACCGCAAGCCGCTCAGCCTCGCCGCCTGCACCACCGTCTGGCGCCGGCAACACCAGCGGCGCCGGCACCGCCGCGGCGTTGTCGCGTGCCATGTCCAGTGCCTGCAGCAGACTACGCGAGCGCGCAAGCTCGGACTGCGCAGCGGCAATCTGCTCGCGCACGGCATGGGTGTCCGCCGCGGCGATGGTGGGGTCAAGCTCCACCAATGCCTGACCGCTCTCGACATGGTCGCCGTCCCGAACCAGCACATGCTGGACCACACTGCGCTCCAGCGGCTGTATCGTCTTGGTGCGATCGCCAACGATGATGCGCCCCGGCGCCACCGCAACAATGTCGACCTGCCCCATGCAGGCCCAGCCCAGTGCCAGCGCCAGCAAACCGATCAACAGAAAGGCCAGCCAGCGCGGCGCCGGGTGGACCGGTGTGTGCTGCAGGCACAACGCAGCCGGCAGAAAGGCGAGTTCGTCCGCACTGCGCCGGGGGCCTGCAAGTTGCCGGCGCTGGCGCCAGGCGGCGCTGGCAACTGCCGCGTAGCGTTGCCACAACCAGTGCCAAGGTGGGTCTTGTGCGCCGGCCGCGGCATGTCGGCCACTTACTGGGGTACCTTCGTGCTGCGCACTGCGGTATTCACCCTTGGGGCGGCCCGGCGGGTTCATGCCGGTACCTCTGCGCGCAGGCCGACACCGTCCTGCATCGACCACAGATGGCGATACAAACCTTGCGGACGCGCCATCAGTTCCTGATGGCTGCCAAGCTCGACGATACGGCCCTTGTCCATCACGACAATGCGCTGGGCATTACGCACCGCACTGAGCCGGTGGGCGATCACCAGCACCGTCCGACCCTGGCAGATCTGCGCCATGTTGCGCTGGATG
>JBFJZP010000549.1:0-2763 GCA_041622095.1 Burkholderiaceae bacterium
AAACTGCCGCCCTTGGCAATACCCGCACACACGACAGGCAACAAAGCCGCAACCAATACGCACCAGTGGGCCAGGCTGAAGCTCATGGGTCAATCCTGCTCGATGGTGGCATCAACGACGATCGACCAGCGCGTGCGCGATGGTGCCGAGGTCGACATACTCGAGTTCGCTGCCAACCGGCACGCCGCGGGCCAGCCGGGTGATGCGCAGGCCACGTTCGCGCAGGCCCTCGCTGATCACATGCGCAGTGGCCTCGCCCTCGGCGGTGAAGTTGGTCGCCAGGATCACCTCTTCGACAACTCCATCGCAGGCACGTTCGAACAACTTGCCCAGCCCGATGTCACGCGGGCCGATGCCATCGAGCGGATTGAGCTTGCCCATCAACACGAAATACAGGCCCTTGTAGGCGCCAGTGCGCTCCACGGCAGACTGGTCGGCCGGTGTTTCGACGACGCACAGGCGCGACTGGTCGCGCCGCGTATCGGTACAGGTATTGCACAGCTGCGCCTCGGTAAAGGTGTGGCAACGCTCGCAGTGCTTGACCGCGTCGCAGGCATGGGTGAGCGCGGCAGCCAGCTGGCGGGCACCGCCGCGATCGTGCTGCAACAGGTGAAACGCCATGCGCGAGGCCGACTTCACACCGACGCCGGGCAAACGGCGCAAGGCCTGGATCAGGCCCTCGACGGCATTCGAATCAGCCATGTGGTGGCCATACCGCTACGCGCAGATTGAACGGCGACACGCGGCAGGCCACTAGAACGGCAGCTTCATGCCACCGGGCAGGCCCGGCATGCCGGCGGTGAGTTTGCCCATCTTCTCGGCCGAGGTCTCCTCGGCCTTGCGCACGGCGGCGTTGAAGGCGGCAGCCACCAGGTCCTCGAGCATGTCCTTGTCGTCGGCCAGCAGGCTGGGATCGATCGTGACGCGCCGCACGTCGTGCTTGCAGGTCATGACCACGGTCACCAGGCCGGCGCCGGACTCACCGGTGACCTCGATGTTGGCGAGCTCGTCCTGCGCCTTCTTCATGTTGTCCTGCATGGCCTGGGCCTGCTTCATCAGCCCCGCCAGTTGTCCTTTGTTAAACATGGTGTTCCTTCGGTTGAAATGGATGGAGGGAAATCAAGGGTATGCGGCCATGGTGCCACGTGCCCGATGCACCCGTCAAAGCGGACGGATGCTGCCAGCCACGATTTTCGCGCCAAAGTCGCGCATCATCTTCTGCACGAACGGGTCATCGAAAATCAGCCTCTCGGCGGCCAGTTGTTTTTCGGCGGCCAGCGCCGCATTGCGCCGTGCCGGACTGTCGGTGACACGGCCGACCTCGACCACCAGCGTGACCGCATGGCCGATGCTGCGCAGCCCCGCCGCGACACGATCCCGGCTGCCCGGTTGCTGGAGCGATTCTCGCTCCACACGCAATACCCATTGGTCGGTATCACGCGCCACCAGCTGGGACTGCAAGGCCAGCTCGCGCGCCAGCGCGGTGACCGCCTGCTCGGCAACCAGTTGCTGCACGGTGGCATACCAGAAGTCGCCCTCTTCGGTCGGCACCAGGGTCGGCACCGCGCCACCTTGCGACGGTATGTCGCTGCGGCTGTCGGCCTGTACCCGCACCGGAACGGCCGACACGCGCTCGCGGGCCGCGCCCGACCAATCAGGCGCCGGTGGCATCACCGCAGCGGGTGCGGACGGGCCGGCCTGACGCACCGGCAATACCCGGCCGTCCGGCACCGGCGCATGGCCGGATGATGCGACCGGCGCACCAGCGCCCGGTGACGCTGCGCCACCTTGGCTCGCCGGTAATTCAGCTGCCGGTGCTGGCCGCGTACCGCCGGCTTGCGCGTCAGGCTCTTCGATCGGGGGCATGGCCGACGCCGCAGCCGCAGGCCGAGCGGCTGGTGGAGTCGCACGACCGGCTGGTTCTCCCGCACCTGCCGCGCCGCGCGCGGGGCCCTGCGCTGCCAGGACGGGTGCAGCCGGTGGCGCCGTCGCACCGGCCGCCCCGGCGTCATTCAGAGTTTTTTTTTCCTGTCGTGCCGCTGCCGCGCCAGCCGGCTTGAATGCCAGCAGCCGCAACAACACCATCGTCAGCGCCGCATATTCATCCGGCGCCAGGCCGAGTTCGCCAGCGCCATGCAGGCACAGGCTGTACAGCAATTGCGTCTCGTCGGGGGGCATTCTGGTTGCCAGGCGCTCCAGCTCGACCATGTCGGGATCGTTGGCGTCGGTGCTGTCGGGCACCGCCTGCAACACCGCCATGCGTTGCAGCATCGCTGCCATCTCCTCGAGCACCGAGCCGGGACTGAGCCCATGCAGGCGCAGGGCCTCGACCGTCTCCACCACGGTCTTGCCGTCCGCGTCGGCAAGGGCCTCGATCAGGCGCAACACGTACGCCCGATCGACGCTGCCGAGCATCTGGTGCACCACCGCTTCGCTCAGTTGCCCGGCGCCGAATGCGATCGCCTGGTCGGTCAGCGACAAGGCATCACGCATCGAGCCACGCGCAGCGCGCGACAACAGGCGCAAGGCCTGCGGGTCGACCTGCACCGATTCCGCCTCGAGCACCCGGGTCAGGTGTTCGCGCACCGTCTCCGGCGCCATCGGGCGCAGGTTGAACTGCAGGCAGCGCGACAACACCGTCACCGGTACCTTCTGCGGGTCGGTGGTCGCCAACACGAATTTCAGATAGTCCGGCGGCTCCTCCAGCGTCTTGAGCATCGCGTTGAAGGCCGGCGTGGTCAACATGTGCACCTCGTCGATCAT
>JBFJZP010000550.1:0-2744 GCA_041622095.1 Burkholderiaceae bacterium
CCTTGCAAGCCACGCATCCGCCCCGGCCGCCCTAGCAGCCGGCAATGCATGCCGATGCTCATCATGCTCGGCCGTTCGTCGCCCTCGGCGTATTGCACATCGAAGGCGTCGCGCAGGTATTGGAAAAAGTCGTCGCCGTTCGAAAAACCCTGGGGCGAGGCAAACCGCATGTCGTTGGTGTCCAGCGTATAGGGCACGACCAGGTGCGGCGCGAGCTGCCCATCACTTTTCCTGACCTGCAGCCAGAACGGCAGGTCATCGCCGTAATAGTCGCTGTCGTATTCGAAGCCGCCGAAATCGGCCACCAGGCGACGTGTATTGGGGCTGTCACGCCCGGTGTACCACCCCAATGCCCGTGACCCGGTCAATTTCTCGATGGCTGCCATTGCGCGCACCATTTGTGCGCGCTCGGTATGCTCATCCATGTTCTGATGCCCGATCCAGCGCCAGCCGTGACATGCGATCTCGTGTCCCAGTTCACCAAACGCTGCCGTAATCTCGGGACACCGCTCCAGCGCCATGCCGACGCCGAATATGGTGAGTGGTAGCGCACGTCGTTCGAATTCGCGCAGGATGCGCCACACGCCGACCCGCGAGCCGTATTCGTAGACACTCTCCATGCTCAGGTGGCGTGCCGCAAACGCCGGTGGGTTGAACATCTCGGAATTGATCTGCTCGCTGGCGGCGTCGCCATGCAAGACGCAGTTCTCCGCGCCTTCCTCGAAATTCAGCACGAATTGCACCGCGACGCGCGCCTTGCCGGGCCACTGGGCGTGTGGTGGATGGCGCCCATGCCCCAGCAGGTCACGCGGATACGGATGGATGGACGGGGATTTCATGTGAGGTCAGCCAAAATTCACTCCTGTAACTCCGCCGAGGCCCGTGCCTTCGACTTCGGTCGGATTTTCCTCGGGATTCATGCGGCGGTCGAGCTTGCGCACGACGGTTCCGGGAAGTTCATGGGTACGGGTGGCGCCCTGGAGCAAACCGACATCCTTTGAGCGGTGCCGCGATCAACGCACGCGCAACCACCACTCTCCTTCGAACTCACCGGCCAGCCAATCAATGAACTGGCTCACCTTGGCGGGAACCAGCTTGGGCGAGGGAAACACAGCGTGCAGATCCTGGGTCGGTAGTCGATGGTCGTCCATCACCTGTTGGACCTGGCCACCCGCGACCGACGGGCCCGCCACATACCAGGGCAAGATCGCCAGGCCCATGCCGGCAGTGGCCGCATCGAGCACCGCAGACAGACTGTTCGAGCGCAAGTGCCCTTTCACCGGCACCGATCGCTCCTTGCCGTTCGGCAGCGTCAGGCTCCAGCGGGCGTCACCCTGTACGCTGCTATAGATGAGGCAATCATGCGCGGACAAGTCACCGGCCTTGCGCGGCGCGCCACGCGTTTGGAGATAGTCCTTTGAGGCCACCATCAGCCAGGGGTTGATGCCCAGGTAACGCGCGCCCAGCGTCGAGTCGGCCAGCCGCCCCATGCGCAGCGCCACATCCACACCCTGTTCGACCAGATCGACGTAACGGTCGTCAAAACTCAGATCCACCACCACTTTGGGGTGCAGCCGCATGTAACGCAGCACCAGCGGAACCATCACGCGCCGGCCGAATGCGACCGAGGTGCTGATGCGCATCGTGCCGCCCATCTCGCTTTGCACCAGGGCGGCCACGTTCTCGGCCTCGTCGATATCGCGTGCAATGCTCAGGCAGCGTTCGTAATACCGCTGACCCACTTCAGTGGGCGTCACACCGCGTGTGGATCGGTGCAGCAAGCGCGCACCCAGACGCTTTTCGGTCGCCGCCAGGGCCTTGGTCACCGTGGGCTGCGTGATGCCGAATTCTTCGGCAGCACGGCTGAAGCTACCGGTTTCGACCACACGAATGAACAACTGAAGGCTGAAGACGCGATCCATTTACCACCCTCTCGAATCAGGCCATTATGCCGCCACGGAATAGTTGTTATCGATCGATTTGGGTTCACGCGGGAGCGCGACTGCGGGACCATCGGCCTCAACTAATCAAGGAGATATCCATGGCGAAGATGAAGGCCGCAATGGCCGCTGTATTGGTGATGGAAAAAGAGGGCGTGACCCAGGCATTCGGCGTTCCGGGTGCCGCCATCAACCCGCTTTACGCGCAATTGCGCGAGCGCCAGACCATCGCCCACGTGCTGGCACGGCACGTCGAAGGCGCATCCCACATGGCCGAGGGCTACACCCGCGCCAGGGCCGGCAATATCGGCGTGTGTATCGGCACCTCGGGACCGGCCGGCACCGACATGATCACCGGCCTGTATTCGGCCCAGGCCGACAGCATCCCGATCCTGTGCATCACCGGCCAGGCACCGCGCGCCCGCATGCACAAGGAGGACTTCCAGGCGGTGGACATCGCATCCATCGCCAAGCCGGTCACCAAGTGGGCCACGACGGTGCTCGAGCCGGCGCAGGTGCCGCGCGCGTTCCAGCAGGCGTTCCACCTGATGCGCTCGGGCCGGCCCGGCCCGGTGCTGATCGACCTGCCGTTCGACGTGCAGATGGCCGAGATCGAATTCGACATCGACACCTACGAGCCGCTGCCGGTCTACAAGCCGGCCGCGACGCGCAAGCAGATCGAGAAGGCGCTGGAGATGCTGAACGCCGCCGAGCGGCCGCTGATCGTCGCCGGCGGCGGCATCATCAACGCCGATGCCTCCGACCTGCTGGTGCAGTTCGCCGAGACTGCCGGCATCCCGGTGA
>JBFJZP010000551.1:0-2741 GCA_041622095.1 Burkholderiaceae bacterium
CCCGCTACACCACCCGCGTCACGTTGTTCGGCTTGAAGCCGAGGTCGGCGGCCTTGCCCTTGCGCCCGCGCGCGGCCATCGCGTTGTTCAGGCTGCGGATCTCCAGTGTCTCGTCGCGCAGCTTGCCGCCTCGGCCGATGCCGTCGATGCGGATGCTGCGGGTATAGGCGGCGGCGCCGGCCAGCGTGTCCTTGGCTTCCAGGTCGATCAGCTTGAGGCCACGCCCGCCGTTGACCATGGCATTGAGTTGGTCGATCGGGAAGGTCAGGATACGCCCCCCCACCGATGCGCAGGCCACATGGGTGGCGGCCGGCATCGGCGTCGTGCCCACCACGCCGGCCACCGGCGAGGGCTGGTTCAGCGTCTCGTCGCCGGCGCAGGTAACAAACGCCTTGCCCGCCTTGAGCCGCGACATCATGTTCTCGACCGAGGCAATGAAGCCGTAGCCACCCGATCCGCTGAGCAGCAGGCTCGCACCGGCCGGACCGGCGAAATAGTAGGAGAGTTGCGTACCCGGCTCCAGGTCGATCAGCGTGGTGACCGGCTGGCCATCGCCACGGGAGCCCGGCAACAGCGACACCGCGACCGAATACACCCGGCCCTTGTTGCCGAAGGCCAGCAAGGTGTCGACCGAGCGGCATTCGAAGGTGGCGTACAAGGCGTCGCCGGCCTTGAACGCGAATCCGGCCGGATCATGGCCGTGGCCGGTGCGCACCCGCGCCCAACCCTTGGTGCTGACGATCACCGTGACCGGTTCGTCGACCACCTTGACCTCGGCAACGGCGCGTTTCTCGGCCAGGATCAAGGTGCGGCGCTCGTCGCCGAAGGTCTTGGTGTCCTGTTCGATCTCGCGCACCATCAGGCGGCGCAATGTGGCCGGACTGCCCAGGATTTCCTCGAGTTTCTTCTGGTCCTCGCGCAAGCCCTTGAGTTCCTGCTCGATCTTGATCGCCTCCAGGCGCGCAAGCTGGCGCAAGCGGATTTCGAGGATGTCTTCCGCCTGGCGCTCGGACAGCTTGAAACGCTCCATCAGTGCCTGGCGCGGCTCGTCCGCAGCGCGGATGATGGCGATCACCTCGTCGATGTTGAGCAGCACCAGCTGCCGGCCTTCCAGGATATGGATGCGGTCCAGCACTTTGGCCAGGCGGTGGCGTGAGCGGCGTTCGACCGTCTGCTGGCGGAACGCGATCCATTCGGTCAGCATCTGGCGCAGCGACTTCTGCGTCGGGCGCCGGTCCATGCCGATCATCGTCAGGTTGATCGGTGCCGAGGTTTCCAGGCTGGTATGGGCCAGCAAGGTGTGGATCAGCTCCTGCTGCGAAATGCGGCTGGTCTTGGGCTCGAGCACCAGGCGTACCGCGGCCTCCTTGCTCGACTCGTCGCGCACGCCGTCGAGCACCGACAGCACGCTGGCCTTGAGCTGGGTCTGCTCCTGCGACAAGGCCTTCTTGCCGGCCTTGACCTTGGGATTGGTCAGCTCCTCGATTTCCTCCAGCACCCGCTGCGTGCTGACATTCGGCGGCAATTCATGCACCACCAGCTGCCACTGGCCACGCGCCAGTTCCTCGATCTTCCAGCGTGCCCGCACCTTGAGCGAGCCGCGCCCGCTGCGATAGGCATCGGCGATGTCGGCGGCACTGCTGATGATCTGGCCGCCACCCGGATAGTCCGGCCCGGGCACCAGTGCGAACAACTCGTCGTCGGCGAGTTTCGGGTCGCGGATCAGTGCGATGCTGGCAGCCGAGATCTCGCGCAGGTTGTGACTCGGAATCTCGGTGGCCATGCCCACCGCAATGCCGCTGGCGCCGTTGAGCAGCGCAAACGGCAACCGGGCCGCGAGTTGCGCCGGCTCCTCGGTCGAGCCATCGTAATTGGGCACGAAGTCGACCGTGCCTTCATCGATCTCGTCGAGCAGCAAATTGGTGATCCGCGACAGCCGGGCCTCGGTATAGCGCATCGCAGCGGCGCCGTCGCCGTCGCGGCTGCCGAAGTTGCCCTGACCGTCGATCAGCGGATAACGCTGCGAGAAATCCTGCGCCATGCGCACCAGCGCATCGTAGGCCGCCTGGTCGCCATGCGGATGGAAACGACCGAGCACGTCACCGACCACCCGCGCCGACTTGACCGGCCGCGCACCGGTCGCGCCGTTGGCGCCCCCAAAGCCCAGGCCCATGCGCGACATCGCGTACAGGATGCGACGCTGCACCGGCTTCTGGCCGTCGCAGACATCCGGCAGGGCCCGGCCCTTGACGACACTCAGCGCGTACTCCAGGTACGCGCGCTGTGCATAGGTGGCCAGGTTCAGCTCATCATCGCCTTCGGGTTCGGCGCCAGGAACAAGGTCGAGTGTGGATTGGTCGGTCATCTTGGGTCAGGTCATGGCCATGCCCGCGCCGGGGGGTTGTCACCACCCGGGTCGTCAGGGCCGGCTCGATTATTGGATTTGCGCCGTCTCGCGCAGCGGCTGCGCAGCGGCAGGGATCTGGGACGGCAGGTTGCCGCGGTTCAGGGCGCCACCCTCGATCGACGGTCGCACCCGCGAATTCGGGTAACGCGACGCCGCGCTAGCGGCTGCCGGCGGTGGCGGGGGCTTGAGCCCCCAGTACATGCCCAGCACGTTCTTCACGTAATTCTGGGTTTCCTTGTAGTTCGGGATCTTGTTGCCGGCACGCATCACCGCGCCCTCGCCGGCGTTGTAGGCGGCCAGCGCCAGATCGAGTTGCCCCGGGAACATGTTGATC
>JBFJZP010000552.1:0-2737 GCA_041622095.1 Burkholderiaceae bacterium
CTTGGTGTAGTCGGCATGCTGGCCGCTCAGGCGGGGGTACTGCGACGGGATACCGGCGCCATTGGGGCTGTGGCAACCGGCGCAGGCAGCAATCTTGCGCTCGGCGATACCACCGCGGTAGATACGCTCACCCAGGGCTACCAGTTCCTTGTCCTTGGCAAAGCCGGGCTTGGCCTGCTTGCTGGCCAACCAGTAGGAGATGTTGCGCATATCGTCATCGGACAAGGCGGCCGCGAAACCCTTCATGACCGCGTTGTTGCGCTTGCCCGACTTGAATTCCTGCAACTGCTTGACCAGGTATTCCGGATGCTGTTGCGCCAGCTTGGGATTCTCCGGGCTGGCAGCGTTTCCGTCGGCAGCGTGGCAAGCTGCACACACGGCAAAGCTGGCCTCGCCTTTGGCCAGATCGGGTTTCTTGTCCTGCGCAACCGCACACAGGGAAGTCAGGGCCAGGGTGGTGACAAGCGTCAGTCGGGCAATAAACGTCATGGAGATCAGCTTCTGGAGGGAGGGCAAAACAGCGTGATTCTACAATGCAGGTCGCGGCCACCTTCCGGACACCCATGACTTCCAAACCACCCCATGCCGCAACCGCAGCCAAAGCGGCTGCAACATCCCCCCCCAGCGCCGCCACGATTGCCGCCGGATGGTTGCACACCGCACGCTTCCTGACGACGGCACCCGAGCTGCATTTCCTGCCGGCACTCGACGTGCCGGAGATCGCTTTCGTTGGCCGCTCCAACGCCGGCAAGTCGACCTGCATCAACACCTTGACGCAGCAAAAACAGCTGGCGTTTGCATCGCGCAAGCCCGGCCGGACCCAGCACATCAACCTGTTCGCGCTCGGCAAGCAAGGCGTCACCGATGCGGTGTTTGCCGACCTGCCGGGTTACGGTTATGCGGCGGTGCCCAAGCAGGACAAGATCCGCTGGCAGCAGGTGATGGCCAATTACCTGGTAACGCGCGAGAACCTCAGCGGCATCGTGTTGTTGTGCGACCCGCGCCACGGCCTGACGGACCTGGACGAGATCCTGCTCGACGTGATCCGTCCACGTGTCGAGCAAGGGCTGAAATTTCTGCTGGTGCTGACCAAGGCCGACAAACTGACCCGGGCCGAAGCCACCAAGGCCTTGTCGATCGCCAAGCTCCAGGCCGGCGGCGGCCAGGCGATGTTGTTTTCCGCCACCAAGCGCCAGGGATTCGACGACGTGGCCCGACTGTTGTGGCAATGGGCCCATCCGGCCGACGGCGCGCCCGCGGCCAAGCCGGCAGATGCGGAAGCGGCCGAGGCGCCGGCCGACGACGCGGCGGAGTGAAGCGAGACCGGCGCGTGGCGCTGGCTGGCGCCACAGCAAGGTGCCGCCCCGCCGGCTCGACCGTACCGACCTGCCCCCGGCATCGACCCGGTCAGTAGACCGATGCCTCGCCCGCCGGACGAACCTTGAAACGTTTGTGCACCCAGTAATACTGGTCCGGCATCCGGTCGATATAGGTCTGCAGGCGGGCGTTCATCGTTGCAGCGTCCGCTTCCAGGTCATGAGTCGGGAAGTCGGTCCAGGCCGGCATGACCTGCACCTCGTAGCCGGAGGCGGTCAATACCGTCAGCACCGGCACCACCTTGGCCCGGCCCATGCGCGCAAAACGTGACAAGGACGTCAACGTGGCGGTCGCCACGCCATAAAACGGCACGAACACCGACTCCTGGCGTGTGATGTTCATGTCCGGCAGCAGGTACAGGGGTTGGCCATTGCGCAAGGCCTGCACCACCGGCTTGAGACCGTCGGCGCGTCCGAACAGGCGTGGCGCGCCAAAACGCTTGCGCCCCTGCAAAATCCACTGGTCCAGCGCCGGATCGACCTGGTTCGAATAAATCGTCGTGAAGGCGCGTGGCAATTGTTCGGTCAGCGCAGTCCAGCCGGCATCCAGGCCGACAAAATGCGGCGCAAAAATCACGGTGGGTTGTTCACCCGCGAGCTCCCCTACCGCGCCAGTCAGGCGCAGGCGCCGGTGCAACTGGGCGGGTGAGCCATGCCAGAGCCAACCCCGGTCCAGCCAGGCCTGCGCAAAGTGGACAAACGTCCCGCGCGCCATGCGCCGCCTTTGCGCCGGGGTGGACTGCGGAAAACACAGGCGCAGATTGACCTGCACCACGCGCCGGCGCGATCCGGCCAGCAGATACAAGGCCCAACCCAGCGCCGCGCCCAGCGCGCGCACCCAGGCCAGGGGCAAGTGCGCCAGCAGGCGCATCAGCAGGATGCCGGCCTGGGTCACCATGGCACCGGCCCTTGTTCAACCCCGGCTGGACGGCGCGAGTCCACACGGATCAGGCGGCGCCTCACGCATCCCCTTTCGGGTGCTTGTAACGTGCATAACCCCACAGATACTGCGACGGGCACTCGCGGATCAGCCGCTCCATCTCCTGGTTGACCTGTGTCACCGCCTGGTCGAGGTCGTCCACCAGCGGGCGCAGCAGCTCGCGGAAATGCAGCCGGAAACCCTGCCCCCATGGCAGGCGCTCCCCCCACAACAACAACACGGTGGCCCCGGTCTGCTGTGCCAGGCGGGCCGACAAGGTCATGGTGTAGGCCTCGCGGCCGAAAAATGGGGCCCAGGTACCCATGCCGTCGGGCGGCACCTGGTCGGGCAACAGGCCTACCGCATGGCCGCTGCGCAATGCGCGGATCATCTGGCGCACGCCGGCCAGCGTGGTCGGCGCGGTCTGCAGTCCGGGCCGGTC
>JBFJZP010000553.1:0-2726 GCA_041622095.1 Burkholderiaceae bacterium
GCGATACCCAGGTCGCCCCGGTACTCCTTGGCCCAGGTCTCCAGCCCGTAGATCTGGCTGTCGCGCAGCCGCGGTCCGAGCGCCTGACAGGCCTGCAGGTATTCATGGGCCATGGTGCCCAGCGGCGTCAGGCCCAGCTTCATCGCGAACAACACATTGCTGGTGCCGGCGAACTGCCCGGGAGCGCCGGGCGCCGCCTCCGGCCGGGTATAGGTGCCGAGCCGCGCCGCCAGCACCCGCAGCACCTCTTCCTGCCAGGCCTTGCTGAAACGCCGCCGCGTACCGTAGTCGGCGATCTTGAGATCGGACAAGGCCGGCGCACGCAACTGGGCGATCTTCTCGTCCAGGCGCCGGCGTCCTTCGACCAGGTCGGGCAGTTTGCGGGTATTGCGGAAAAACACCTCGTTAACGATGGCCAGCACCGGGATCTCGAACAGGATGGTGTGCAACCAGGGCCCGCGGATGTTGATGTCGATCTCGCCGGACTCCAGCGCCGTCACCGTGATGTACTTCTCGTTGAGCGAGAACAGGCCCAGAAAATCGACGAAATCGCTCTTGATGAAACGCATCGATCGCAGGTAGGCCAGCTCGGCATCGCGGAACTGCAGCGTGCACAGCAGGCGGATCTCGTCGCGGATCTCGTCGGCAAACGGCGCCAGGTCGAAGCTCGGTCCTCCTTGCGCCGGGGTGGCGTGGGCGTTGCGGCACTTGAACCGGTATTCGACCTGTGCACCGGGGAACTGGTGCAGCACCGCCTGCATCATCGTGAACTTGTACAGATCCGTGTCGAGTAGGCTGGTAATGATCATGGGCGCAGTCGTTTCGGTGCAGCAGTTCGGCGTCTCATCCAGGTGCAGTGTAAGTGAACCTCATGGTTGCGATGCGTCAAGGCGAACACGGCCACAACACCGTCACAATCGATGCGGAGGCCCGATGCGCATGATCCCGATTTCACAGGCACTGGTGGCGCAGCTCGAGACCATCGCGTCCGACTTTGCGCCGGCACCCATCGCTGCACTGCATGTGCCGTTCGACACGGACACGCAAGGCGGCACAAGCCGCGATGCCGCGTTCTGCGCGATCGAACTGCAGGATGGTGCGTTCGGACTTTCCTATCTGATGCTGGACGACAGCCTGCGCGAGTTGATGGCGCGCCAGCCGGATATGGGTGTATTGAGCGGCAAATCGCCGCTGGAGCTGGTGCGGCGCTTTGGCAGCGGCAAGGGACTGGAGCGCGCCCTGGCACTGGCCTGTGCCAACGCCCTCACCGACTCGGTCTGGCGTCGCATCGGTTTCGTGCCGCCATCGGCCGGCAACTCGCTCGGCGACATGGCCTTGTCTGCGACGGACCATCTGGGCATGATCGGATTCTTTCCGCCGCTGGTGCGCCAGGTCGAAGAACTGGATTGCCGGCTGACCGTGGTGGAACTCGATGAGGCGATGGTGGCACGCCAGCGCCTGCGTTTTCCCGGGGTCGACATCACACTCGATCGTTCGCGCCTGGCACCCTGCAACCGGGTGGTCGGCACCTCGACGATGCTGCTCAACGACACACTGGATGCGATGCTGGCGGCCGCGCCGCAGGCAACACATTTTGCGGTCGTCGGCCCGTCTGCGGGATTATGGCCGGACACATTGTTCGAGCGCGGCGTCACGCTGATGGGCGGCACGCGAATAGTCGACGCAGCCGGATTTCGCGCTGCCATGGCGAGCGGCGCATCCTGGAGCGGCAGCGCGCAGAAGTTCGCGATCCGTGCCGGCGACTGGCCCGGCTGGCGGCGGTTGCTGGCCTGAGCGCTGGTGTGCGCGAATCAGTCCAGCCAGCGGCAGAACTGCGCGGCGTCGACCCGTGGCGTGTCATACCCGTTGACCGGCGCCTGCGGGTCGGCATGGCCCAGCGCCATGCCGCATACCAGCACCTCGTCATCGCCCGCCTGCAATTGCGGCAGGATGATCGGCCAGAAACTGTTCCATGCCGCCTGCGGACAGGTCTGCAGGCCGCGCAGGCCGGCCTGAAGCATCACCGCCTGCAGGTAACGCCCGGCCGCCAGCAGGACCTCGCCGCCGCAGCCGCGATCGACGGTCATGAACAATCCGATCGGCGCATCGAAGAAACGGTAATTGCGCTGGTGCTGCGCATGCATCTTGTCCTTGTCGCTCTTGCCGATACCGAGCAGGCCATACAGCCCCCAGCCGTTCTCGCGCCGTCGCTCCAGGTACGGGCTGCTCCAGCGCTCAGGGTAATAGTCGTAGGGCTCGCGGTAACGGTCGCGCAGTTCAGGGTCGCGGCGCACCGCATCATGTGCCGCGCAGACCGCGTCGCATAGCCGGCTCAACGGCGCACCCTGCAGCACATGCATGCGCCAGGGCGGCAGCTGCGTCATGCCGCAGTCGGCCAGTGCGTGCGTCAGGATCTCGTCTGGCACCGCATCGGGAATCGGCTCGCGGGTGAACGCGCGGGTCGACATGCGGGTACGGATCGCGGTATCGATATTGATGGCGGTTTTCAAGCAAGTCTCCGGCCGGAAGCCGCCATTTGGCGCCGGCACCACGGCCAGCCGCTACAGTGCCGGTCGCGCCATCCGCCCGATGCCACCGTGATGGCAATCACCCGCAAGACGCACTTTCTAGAAAAGTGCCCCTAATTTGCTGCAACGCAACAAAAAGGGCTTGCGCCGATTCGGGACATCCATATAATTCGAGCCATGCTGCACTGCAACATAAAC
>JBFJZP010000554.1:0-2721 GCA_041622095.1 Burkholderiaceae bacterium
CGCACCCCTGGTGCGCCTGCGTGCGCAGGCCTTGCAGGATGCGGTGCCGGTCGGCACCGGGTCGATGGCCGCGGTGCTCGGACTGGATGCGGCCCGTGTTGTCGCGCTCTGCGCCGAGGTGCAGGCAGAACTGGCAAGCGACCCGACCGCTGTCGTCGAGGCGGCCAATTTCAATGATCCGGGACAGACGGTGATCTCCGGCAGCAAGGCGGCGGTCGAGCGGGCCTGCGAGGTGCTCAAGGCCCAGGGTGCACGCCGCGCGATGATTCTGCCGGTGTCGGCGCCGTTCCATTGCCGCCTGATGCAACCGGCTGCCGAGAAACTGCGTGCCGCGCTCGAAGCGCTTGCGCTCGAGTCGCCGCAGATCCCGCTGATCAACAACGTCGATGTCGCGGTCGAGGTCGATGCCGACCGTATCCGCGATGCCCTGTATCGCCAGGCCTTCGGGCCGGTGCGCTGGGTCGAGTGCGTACAGGCGCTCAAGGCGCGTGGTATCGACCATATCGTCGAATGCGGACCCGGCAAGGTGCTGACCGGCATGGTGTCGCGTATCGACCCGCAGCTGACCGGCCTGCCGCTGCTCGACCACGCGACAATGGCTGCGGTCGAGGCCGCGCTGGCCTGAGGGGACATGATGAGTGAATTGAAGAACGACAAGCAGGTGGCCCTGGTGACAGGTGCCTCGCGCGGCATCGGGCGGGCGATTGCGATGGCGCTGGCCGGCGCGGGTTATGCGGTCGTCGGTACCGCCACCACCGAGGCCGGTGCTGCCGGCATCGCCGAAGCCCTGGCCCCGTTCGGCGGCTGTTCCGGCGAGGTGCTCGACGTCAATGATGCGCCGGCCGCCGAGGCCTTGATCGGACGTATCGTGCAGCAGCACGGTGGCCTGCAGGTGCTGGTCAACAATGCCGGCATCACCCGCGACATGCTGGCGATGCGGCTCAAGGACGAGGACTGGGATGCAGTGCTGGACACCAACCTGAAGTCGGTGTTCCAGATGAGCCGTGCGGTGATGCGGCCGATGATGAAGCAGCGTTACGGGCGCATCATCAACATCACGTCCGTGGTGGGCGCGTCGGGTAATCCGGGGCAGAGCAATTACGCGGCGGCCAAGGCCGGCGTGGCCGGCATGACCCGGGCGCTGGCGCGTGAACTCGGTTCGCGCAACATCACGGTCAATTGCGTGGCGCCGGGGTTCATCGCCACCGATATGACCGCTGCCTTGCCGGCCGAACAACAAAAGGCCTTGCTCGGCCAGATACCTCTGGGCCGGCTCGGCCAGCCGGAGGAAATCGCCCATGCGGTGGTCTATCTGGCGTCGGTCCAGGCGGCCTATATCACCGGGCAGGAATTGCATGTGAACGGCGGAATGTACATGTAGGCCTGCCATGCCTCATCAAGCCGGGTGATCTGTTCGGCTGCTGCCTGGGGGCGAGTCCGCCAAGGTGGCTAAAATCACAGATTCTTTTACAACCCTCTGAGGGAATCCATGAGCGATATTGAAGCGCGCGTCAAGAAAATCATTGCAGAACAACTCGGTGTCGAAGAGGCGCAGGTCACCAACGAAAAAGCCTTTGTCGCTGATCTGGGTGCCGATTCGCTGGATACGGTTGAACTGGTGATGGCCCTCGAAGACGAGTTCGGCATCGAGATCCCGGATGAGGACGCGGAGAAGATCACGACGGTGCAAAACGCGATCGACTACGCCAACACCCATCAGAAGGCCTGACATGCCGCGTCACGGGGTCTGGCATTTGATTGCCACCCCGCGATACCCGAGCCGGTTCCCGGCCAGCCAGGAGCGCCGATGCGGTGGGTTACCCCGTTTCCGGCAAGGTTCCGAATAGCAACTTAGGCGTTGAATCTCATGTCCCGTCGTCGTGTCGTCGTAACCGGTCTGGGTTGCATCAGCCCTGTCGGTAATACCGTGGCCGAATCCTGGGCCAATCTGCTGGCCGGCCAGTCCGGCATTGCTGCGATCACCCGTTTCGATGCAACGGCTTTCGCCTGCAAGTTTGCCGGCGAAGTCAAGAACTTCGATCTTGAGTCCTATGTGCGGGCCAAGGAGGCGCGCACCATGGACACCTTCATCCATTACGGCATCGCTGCCGCAGTGCAGGCGGTGCAGGATGCCGGTCTGCCGGTGGGCGATGCCCTGAACGATGAGCTCGCCACCCGTATCGGTTGCGTGATCGGCTCCGGGATCGGCGGCTTGCCGATGATCGAGGCGACGCATGAGGAACTCACGAATCGCGGACCGCGGCGCATCTCGCCGTTTTTCGTTCCAGCCTCGATCATCAACATGATCGCCGGCCATGTGTCGATCCGGTTCGGCTTCAAGGGCCCGAACATCGCGATCGTCACCGCATGCACCACCGGTCTGCACTGCATCGGCGAGGCTGGTCGCATGATCGAATACGGCGATGCCGACATCATGGTGGCCGGTGGTTCCGAGGCCACGGTCTCGCCGCTGGGCATCGGCGGTTTTGCCGCGATGCGCGCCTTGTCGACCCACAATGACGATCCGGCGACGGCGTCGCGCCCGTTCGATCGCGATCGCGACGGTTTCGTGCTGGGTGAAGGCGCCGGTGTCCTGGTGCTTGAGGAACTCGACCATGCGCGCGCCCGCGGTGCCAAGATCTATGCCGAGCTGGCCGGTTTCGGCATGAGTGCCGATGCCGGTCACATGACGGCACCGAACATGGACGGTCCACGCCGTGC
>JBFJZP010000555.1:0-2702 GCA_041622095.1 Burkholderiaceae bacterium
GCATGTTCCTGGAGGGGATCTGCGGCGCCTGGATCGACAATCCGTTCTGGCGTTCGCGTTTCGTGATCACCGATCCCAAGGACATCGCAACCTTGCGTGCCAGCAAGGTGCGCGAGGTCTGGATCGATGTCAGCAAGGGGGCTGACATCGGGCCCGAGACGGCGGTCAGCGACTTGCGCGCCGTCGATGGCAGTGGGCTGGCCGAAGCGCAATCGTCCGATACCGAGCAGCACAGCGCCGGCTTGGCGCTGCCGGCAAACAAGGAACGCAGGCCGACTCCGATGTCCGAGGAGTTGGAGCGGGCCGCGCAGATCTGTGCCGCCGGCAAGGCCGCCGTAACCTCCATGTTCCAGGAGGCACGCATGGGCAATACGGTCGATGCGGCCGGTGTGTCCGACCTGGTCGAGGAGATCTCCAATTCAGTGGCGCGCAATTCGAGCGCGCTGATCAGCCTGGCGCGTCTGAAGACGGCGGACGACTACACCTACATGCATTCGGTGGCGGTCTGCGCCATGATGATTGCGCTGGCACGCCAGTTGAACCTGACGGAAGACCAGGTGCGGTCGGCCGGTATTGCCGGTTTGCTGCACGACGTCGGCAAGATGTTGCTGCCGATAGAGGTGTTGAACAAGCCCGGCAAACTCACCGACGCGGAATTCACCGTCATCAAGAGCCATCCCGGCAGGGGGCACCAGTTCCTGGTCGACGCCAGCCATCTGGATCCGGTTGCGCTCGATGTCTGCCTGAATCACCATGAAAAGGTCGATGGCTCGGGTTACCCCAAAGGACTCAAGGGCGACGCGATCAGTCTGTTTGCCAAGATGGGCGCGGTCTGTGATGTCTACGACGCGATCACCTCGAACCGGCCCTACAAGGCCGGCTGGGACCCGTCTGAGTCGTTGCGCCAGATGGGCCAGTGGGCCAGCGGGCATTTCGACCTGGCGGTTTTCCAGGCGTTTGCGAAGACCCTGGGCATTTATCCGGTCGGTTCGCTGGTGCGGCTCAACAGCAGTCGCATCGGCGTAGTGGTCGAGCAGTCCAAGGGTTCATTGACCTTGCCGGTCGTGCGGGTCTTTTATGTGATCCCGTCGAAAGAGAGGATCGCGCCGGTGACGATCGATCTGTCCGCCCGTGGGTGCCAGGAGAGGATCATCGGGCGAGAGAACCCGGACCATTGGAAATTCCCGGATCTCAACGACTTGTGGTCCGCCGCCAGCTGAGCCAGTAGACGGCGCGATCCAGCGGGATCGATCCGCCGGCCGCGCCGCCACGGCCCGGCGCCGGAAGGCGCCTTGCCCAGTCAGCTACCGCGGGTGATCGGCATCTCCACCGGACCCGGCTGGTCCGTGTATTTGCCCAGTTCCATCTTCGCGATGGCATTGCGATGCACTTCATCCGGCCCGTCGGCGAAACGCAGCGTACGCGCGGCCGTGTAGGCATAGGCCAACGGAAAGTCGTCGCACATGCCGCCGCCGCCATGCACCTGCATCGCCCAGTCGATGACCTGGCAGGCCATGCTGGGGGCGACCACCTTGATCATCGCGATCTCGTTCTTGGCCACCTTGTTGCCGGCGACATCCATCAGCCAGGCAGCCTTGAGCGTCAGCAGCCGTGCCATGTCGATCTTGCAGCGCGCCTCGGCGATACGCTCCTGCGTCACGGTCTGGGCGGCGACCGTCTTGCCGAATGCGACCCGGGCCGATGCCCGCCGGCACATGTGTTCGAGTGCGCGTTCGGCCAGGCCGATCAGGCGCATGCAGTGGTGGATACGCCCTGGCCCGAGCCGACCTTGCGCGATCTCGAATCCGCGGCCTTCGCCCAGCAGGATATTGCCGGCAGGCACCCGCACGTTCTCGAACACCATCTCGACATGGCCATGCGGCGCGTCGTCGTATCCGAACACATGGAGCGGGCGGATGATGCGGATGCCGGGGGTGTCGGCCGGCACCAGCACCATGCTCTGCTGCGAATGGCGGGGTGCTTGCGGGTCGGTCTTGCCCATGGTGATGAATATCTTGCAGCGCGGGTCGGCCGCGCCCGAGATCCACCACTTGCGGCCATTGATGAGGTATTCATCGCCCTCGCGCGTGATGCGGGTCTGGATATTGGTGGCGTCGCTGGACGCCACGTCCGGTTCGGTCATCGCGAATGCGGAGCGGATCTCGCCATCGAGCAGCGGCTTGAGCCAGCGTGCCTTGTTCTCCTCGGAGCCATAGCGGGCGATGGTCTCCATGTTGCCGGTGTCGGGCGCAGAACAATTGAAGACCTCGCTGGCCCACGGCACCCGGCCCATGATCTCGGCCAGCGGTGCGTACTCCTGGTTGGTCAGTCCGGCACCGGCGTATCCGCTGGCCTGGGCACTGTCGACCGGCAGGAACAGGTTCCACAAGCCGGCGGCCTTGGCCCGGGGCTTGAGTTGTTCGATCGTCTGCAAGGGGCTCCAGCGCTTGCCGGCTGCGGTGTTGGCCTCGAGTTCGTCCTTGTACGCGGCTTCCGCCGGGTAGACATGGTCGTCCATGAAGCGCTGCACCTGGACTTGCAGTTCCTTGGTACGGGGCGAAAAATCGAAATCCATGGCGCTCTCCTGTGTCGGATGCAATCAGTGGCGCGGTCGGGCCACCGTCGATGCGCCCTCAGGCGCGTTGGGCGAAACTCCATGCCATCTCGGCCAGCGGGCGCACGCCCTTGGCGGAACTGGCCGC
>JBFJZP010000556.1:0-2691 GCA_041622095.1 Burkholderiaceae bacterium
CCGCCCCAAGGGGGCATACCGGAGTGCGCAGCACGCAGGTACTCCGATACACTCGCCGGGCCGCCCCAAGGCGGCATACCGGAGTGCGCAGCACGCAGGTACTCCGATACACCCGCCGGGCCGCCCCAAGGGGGCATACCGGAGTGCGCAGCACGCAGGTACGCCAGTGAACACTCCGGACGAAGCCCATCCCGTGCGCCCGGCCGTCCGAACGCTGGCCGGCCGGTGGCATGGTGCGCGCCGCCGCATGGCCAATACCTTGTCCCGTTGGCTCGCTATCGGCTCGATGCTGCTGGCATTGTCCGTGCCGGCATGGGCAGAGGTCAGCCGCGACCAGGCCGCTGCTGCGGCCCAGCGCCAGACCGGCGGGCGGGTGCTGTCGGTCGAGAAGGCCGAGGTCGGCCGGCGGACCGTCTGGCGTGTCAAGGTCGTCACGCCCCGCGGCGAGGTGCGTGTGGTGTTCATCGACGCCGACAACGGGCGCGGCGGCTGACCGCCCGCTCCCAGGATTCATTCGCCATGCGTTTGCTGCTGATCGAAGACGAGGCCCCGCTGCGGCTGACGCTGGCGCGCCGGCTCGAGGCCGACGGTTACCGCGTCGACCAGGCGGCCGACGGCGAAGACGGCCTGCACCAGGCGCGCGAATATCCGGTCGACCTGGTCATCGTCGACCTGGGCCTGCCCAAGGTCAACGGCTTGAGCATCGTGCAGCGGCTGCGCGGAGATGGTCGCACGCTGCCGATCCTGATCCTCACCGCACGCGGCAGTTGGCAGGACAAGGTGACAGGACTGGAGGCTGGCGCCGACGACTACCTGGTCAAGCCCTTCGAGTACCCGGAGCTGGCCGCACGCGTCAAGGCACTGCTGCGGCGCGCGACCAAGGCCGCGTCGGAGGTGCTCACGCTCGGTCCGCTGGCGATCGACTTCTCGGCCCAGCAGGCCAGGGTCTCGGATGCGCCAGTGGAACTGACCACCTTCGAATACCGCGTGCTGGAATACCTGGTACGCGAACGCGTGCGCGTGGTCAGCAAGCAGGAGCTGTCGGACTACCTCTACCCGCACGACGACGACCGCGACAGCAATGTGCTGGAGGTGCTGATCGGCCGCCTGCGGCGCAAGCTGGACCCGGGCGGCACGCTGGCACCGATCGAGACGCTGCGCGGTCGGGGTTACCGCTTCGCCTGGGCATGAACCCGCCGGGCTGCGCCAAGGACGACAACGCAGTTGCGGCGAAGACGGACAACCACGCGAAGCGTTGGCCAGGTCCAGGCCCATGCCGCAGCGCGCAGCACGACCGTACACCGATGCGCCCTGTTCTGCCCCGCCCTGGCCGGGCGCCCCCGTTATGCCGTCACGTATCGCCGGTTGCCTTGCGAAGCACATGAGTGATGCCCCACCCCGCTTTGCGCGGGACTCGATCCGTACCCGGCTGATCCTGGGCGCCACGCTGGTGCTGATCGCCTTCATGGCCGTCGCCGGCTGGGCGGTGCAGCGGGCCCATGCCGACAGCGTGCGCACCGCCCGCTTCGCCCAATTGCAGAGCACGGTCTACCTGTTGCTGGCCGGGACCGAAATCAATGCCGACGGCGCCCTGGTGATGCCGCCGTCCTTTCCGGAGCCGCGGCTGTCGCTGCCCGGCTCGGGCCTGTATGCCAGCGTGCGCAACCTGGCACGCGACGCGCAGTGGCGATCGCCCTCGGCCGTCTCCGTCCAGCCGCCATTCCTGCAGGATGCCCAGGTGGGGCAATGGCGCTACGAGACGCCGGGCGCCCACGGGCGCAACTACCTGGCCGTCGGCTACGGCGTCTCCTGGGCTGTCGGCGAGCGCACCGTGCCGCTGGTCTTGTCGGTGCTGGAGGATCGCGCCGGCTTCGACCGCGAAGTCGCTGCGTTCACCCGGACCTTGTGGAGCTGGCTTGGTGGAGCCGGGCTGTTGCTGCTGCTGTCGCAGGCCGCGCTGCTGCAATGGGGCCTGTCGCCGTTGCGCCGCGTCGCACAGGAGATACAGCGCATCGAACATGGCGAGCAGTCCGAGGTGCAGCAACACTACCCGCGCGAGATCGCTGCGCTGACCGACAACCTCAACACCCTGATCCGCCAGGAGCGGGTGCGCCAGACCCGGTTCCAGGAAGCGCTGAGTTTCCTGGCGCACAGCCTGAAGACGCCGCTGTCGGTGCTGCGCGGCGCCATGGATGAGCCCGAACAGCTGCGCGCAACCGTGGCCGAGCAGGTCCAGCGCATGGACGATATCGTGCAACACCAGCTGGGACGCGCCGGCGCCAGCGGAACCTTGCGCTTCGCACCTTATCTGCGGCTGGCGCCGATCCTGGCGCGCATCCGCGACGCATTGGCCAAGGTGCATGCCGGCAAGGGCCTGACATACACGCTGGACTGCCCGCAGGATCTGCAATGGCGCATCGACGAAGGTGACGCCTTCGAACTGCTCGGCAACCTGATGGACAACGCCTCCAAATGGGCCGCCGGGCGGGTGGCAGTGCAGCTGTCGCGCAACGAGCAGGGGCTGAGCATCCGTGTCGACGATGACGGCCCGGGCTTTCCCGAGGACAACGCATCGGTGTTGCAGCTGCACGTGCGCGCCGACGAGACGGTGCCCGGCCATGGCGTCGGCCTGGCGGTGGTCAACGATCTGGTCACCAGCCATCAGGGCCGCTTGATGCTGACGCGCTCCGG
>JBFJZP010000557.1:0-2688 GCA_041622095.1 Burkholderiaceae bacterium
CGACGAAGACGCCGAACCCGGAGCCAATGCCGCGTTCGGCGGCGACACCAGCGAAGCCAACGGGAGCAGCATCGCGCTGCTGCTGGAGTATCCGGCCAGCCAGCCCACGGTACGGCTGCTGCTGGCCGGCGACGCCTGGGCCGATGTGCTGGAAGCCTCGATCGACCAGTTGCTGGCTGCGCGCGGCGGCACCAAACTGCGCATAGACGCATTCAAGTTGCCGCACCATGGCAGCGTGGCCAATATCTCCCCATCGCTGCTGGGCAAGTTGCGCTGCCTGCGGTATCTGGTGTCGACCAGCGGCGCCATCTTTCGCCACCCGCATGCACGGGCAATCAACCTGCTGATCGACGAGAGCAAAGCGCGCGGCAAGACGCAACTGCACTTCAACTACTTCAGTGAAACCACGCAGCCCTGGAGCGACAGCGACGACCAGGCTGCGCGCAAGTACCTGGCCGAACATCCCAAGGGCATGTCACTGAGCTGGTGAGCGGGATCGGCGCTGCGATCCGAACGCGTGCTCAGTCTTCCGGATCGATCAGCCGATCGTGCTCCGGGTCTTCCTCGATGTCGGGCGGTACGAGCCCATCATGCAGGTCATTCGGTTTCTCGTCGGCGTCACTGTCTTCCGGCTCGGGCAACGGCACGCTTTGCGGGTGGTACTGGGTATGCGGCATGATCGGCTCTCCTTTCCAAGGGTCCATGGTCCTCCACACCGGGCTGTACGTCAATGATCTTTGCCGTCGTTGCGGGATGTGACATCGGCTCCCACAGGAAGTGCCATCAAGCGATGCCGCCAGTGCGGATACAAGCGCATACAACATTGCCCCAGGCTTTACCCGATGCGGCTGCGCAGGCCACCGGTACAGCCGGATAATCCGCGCCAATTGCAAGGAACGAACCGATGACCCTCACCACCGTGCCAACCCGGCCCCTGCTGACTGCCCTGGCACTGACGCTGCTCAGTACCTGCGCGCTGGCAGACTGGACCCGTGTCTCGACCTCGGAAGACGGCAAGATCAGCACCTATGCCGACCCCGACACGGTGCGCGTGACCGGCACCAAGGTGCAGCTGCTGACGCTGACCGACTACCAGGACGCGCAGGTGATCTCCGGCGAAAAGACGTTCAAGTCGGTGAAGATGCAGGACGAATTCCTCTGCGACCAGGGCAGCGGACGCCACCTGACCCTGAGCGCCATGTCGGACAACATGGGCAAGGGCACAACCGTCGCGGTCGAAATGAAACCCGCGCCGATACGACAGATCCGCGAAGCCACGGCCGATGCCGAGATGATGAACTTCGCCTGCAGCAGGAAGTAGGACAACGCGACAACAGCCTGCCCGGCCTGGCACAGCGCAGCGCCGGCCCGCCGAGCCGCACCACGCGGCACAAGCACGCCGCATGACGCGCCGCAAACCGGCGCATACACCGATTCGGAAGAATCAGGCAGCCGAATCGCCGAGCTGTGGCAACCGCATGGCGGCGTTCGCTGGTGCCGGCGTACGGGCACCATTCATCACCACCGACAACATCGTGTAGTAGCCGATGATGCCCAGCAGGTCGACCACGCCTTGTTCGCCCAGTTGCGACTGCGCCGCAGCCCAGGTGGCATCGTCCACGTTCTTTGCCACCAGCGACTGGGTCGCAAAGTCGTAAACCACCTGTTCGTCGGCCTGCGTAAAGCCAGGCGACCGGTCCTGTCCGATCGCCTGCACCACCGCCGCATCGATACCTTCGCGGATCGCGATCGGCGCATGAATGGCCCATTCCACTTGCTGCGACCAGTGGCGCGCGGTAACCAGGATCGCCAGTTCCGACAGCCGCAGGCCGATGGCGCTGCGGTAACGCAGGTACTCGCCCATGCGCTGGGCATGGGTGCACAACTCCGGGCTGCGCAGCATCGGAATGAAGGGCTCGATCACAGCGCCACGGGGCCCCTGGATGATTTCCTGCGCGCACACGCGTTGCGCCTCGGTCCAGTTCGCTTGCGGCAAGGGGGGCAGTCGGTCTTGGGTCATATCGGTTTCTCCTGAATGTGCAAACGCGTCGCCTGGCCAGCCGGCAGGGCTGTGCCAGCACCCGGACATGGGTGCACAAGAATTGAACGGGCGCTTCCTGTGTATGTGTTCATTGGATCTGCAAAGGCATATCGAACTGAACCAGTTTAGGTCCTGTTCACCGATTCCTGAATCCGATCACCCGACTCCGCACACACTTTCTGGCGAAACACGCCCCGTCAGGATCAACCTTGTTGGTGATGGCCGGTGGGGCGAGGCAATCGCGCGACGGCCCGCGAATTGTTGGCCAATGTCGCCGCACTGGAAGCCAACATGGGCTCGGTGTGCATCTTCATGTTCTGCGGGCCGCGCGGCGATCAGGGCCAGGCCACGCCGCCGGGCGTACGGCCTTGAACGCATTCGCCGTGGCGGCCGGACTTCGGCGGCATGAGCCCACTGGGCACGAAGCTGCCTGCCGGTAAGACCACAGCGAGTTCAGCGTGTCTGCAGCCGCTCGCCAGTGTCGAACACCAGTTCGCACTCCGGCCAGCGCATCGCGGCGAGTTTGAACCGGCTGCCGATGGCCTCGCCGGTACGGCGTTCGCGCCAGCGCCCGCCGATCGAATAATCGATACAGAACACGTTGCTGCGGGCCCCATGCCAGTGGGTAGCGTCAATGCCGGCAAACA
>JBFJZP010000558.1:0-2681 GCA_041622095.1 Burkholderiaceae bacterium
ACCAGCAGCACACTGCCCTTTTGCCGGGCCATGCGCTCGGTGGCAGCGGGTTCGCGCATCAGCACATGGTTGAGCAGCAACACGATGCGGCGCTGGGCCTCGTCGACGGCCCATGGGGGCGGCTGGAATCGGGTCGCGAGCGACTGCGCCCATTGCTCGAACAAATGAAAAGGGGACTGTGTTGCCATAGTCCCCGATTATTCCCGCATTCACCCCGCTGCCGGGGTGTACCGGTCTTATTGCAGTGCCTGGACGCCTGCCACCAGCCAGCCGCTCGAACCGGACTTGGGTTTGGTCATGTTCCACACCTCGCGGAACGGGCTCGGGCCAGCCGATGGCTCTTCGCGGATCATGCCGGAGAACTCGACGCTGGCCATGTAGTCGCTGCCGATGTCCTCGATGCCCAGCAGCTTGGCGTCGATCATGACGACGTCGGTGTTGTTCACCGGTCCGCCGGTATGCGCTTCGCGCTCGGCCAGCTGGGTCTTGATCTCGCCAAGCATCTCGTCGGTCATCATCGCACGCAGCGAGGCGATATCCGACTTGTCCCAGGCGGCCTGCAAGGTCACGAAGTTGGCCTTGGCGGCCTTGAGGAAGCCGTCGACGTCAAAGCCGGCCGGCACACCCCAGGACTGCGAACCGGACAAGGCGGAGCCGATGACGGATTCGCGATTCTGGTTGCCACCGAGCGCGTCCAGCGGCATCGCGCTGCTGCGCTCCCAGGGACGGGCCGATGCGTCGTTGCCGACATTCTCGGGACGGTAGGGACGGGGCTCTTCGACCTGCGCGCCGGTACCGGCGCCCTGGAAGGCGAACGGCGCATGGTTGCCACGCTGCGGCGCAGCCTTGTTGCGACGCATCAGCCAGCCGATCACACCGACTGCGACCATTGCCAGCAAAGCCAGCATCAGGATCTGGCCGAATTCCTCGCCAAAGCCCATCGAGTGCGCCAGCCAGGCAAGACCCAGGCCCGCAGCCAGGCCACCGAGCATGGCACCCCAGGGTTTGCGCGGCGCCTGCGCGGCCGCACCTGCCGGCTTGTTGGCGGTGTTGTTCACGTTTTGCGCCGGCGTCGCGGGCGCCTGGCGATTCGTCACATTGCTGGACTGCTTGCCGAACGATCCGCCACCGCCCATACGGCGTGCGTCCGCATCAAAGCCGGCAAACACCAGCGCCAATCCGAGTACTACTGACCACAGCTTCATCATGCCTCCTGAATTATCCAGACCATTCCTGCCAACCTGCCAAACTAAGCCCGACGATACCGCGTCAGCACTTGATGCCCACATGCAGGGCCACCATTCCACCTGTCAGATTGTGGTAATCGACATGGCCGAATCCACATGACTGCATCAGATTCTTGAGTTCATCCTGCGCCGGGTGCATGCGAATCGACTCGGCCAGGTAGCGATAACTGGCCGAGTCGCCGGCCACCATCTGTCCCAGTCGGGGCAGCACCTTGAACGAATACCAGTCGTAGACCTTCTCGAGCGGCTTGGCCACGCGTGAAAACTCCAGCACCAGCAACTTGCCTCCGGGCTTGAGCACCCGCTGCATCTCGCGCAGGGCCAGGTCCTTGTGGGTCATGTTGCGCAGGCCGAAGGCGACGCTGACCCGATCGAAACGGGCATCGGCAAACGGCAGTTTCTCGGCGTCGCAGACCACCGCATCGACGATCAGTCCGGCATCGGTCAGGCGGTCGCGACCGACGCGCAGCATCGCCTCGTTGATATCCGACAACACAACCTTGCCGGTCGGTCCGACCTGCATTGCGAAGGCCTTGGCCAGATCGCCGGTGCCACCGGCAATATCGAGCACCTGGTGGCCGGCACGCACATCCGCCACCAGCACGGTATAAGCCTTCCAGGCCCGATGCAGCCCGGCCGACATCAGGTCGTTCATCAGGTCGTATCTGGGCGCGACCGAATCGAACACACCGCGAACGCGGCGCGCCTTGTCTGCTTCATCAACAGATTCAAAGCCGAAATGGGTCGTGGTCATGTTCTGCAATGCTAGACCGGTTTGTGTTGCAGGCTGCTACAACCCCGCGGTCAATTGGGTAATGTGTCGTGTAATTGATGAATGGCCGGAATCGGCATGCCTCAGTGGCTGGCGCAGCCATGGCCTGCCGGGGCCTGCATCTCGGCATCCCGATCGACGCCGGCTGCTTCCAGGCGTGCCTGGTATTGCGCCCACAACTGTTCCTGCTGCGAACCCAGGAAATACAGGTAGTCCCAGCTGAAGATGCCGGTGTCGTGGCCGTCCGAGAAACGCGGTTGCACCGCATAGTTGCCAACCGGGTCGAGCGCCTCGAGTTCGACCAGCCGCTTGCCGGTCTGCAGCACCTCCTGCCCCGGACCATGGCCTTGCACTTCGGCCGACGGCGAATATACGCGCATCAACTCGAACGGAATCCGGAACAGGGAGCCGTCGGAGAAGCCGACCTCCAGGACCCGGGACTGACCATGTACCGTGATGGATTCTGGTGCCGGAGCACCGGGTTGCAAACCTGCCATGACACGACCTCTTGAAACGTTGTTGATGAATCGGTGTGCGCAACGCACCCCATGCCCGGCGGACCGGCGCGGCGCGCCACCTGCGCGGTTGAAGTTATCACGGTTCGCGGAAACACCGGGCCGGCAAACCGGCAATTCCGTGCAAGCGCCAGGGTCTGGCGCGAT
>JBFJZP010000559.1:0-2678 GCA_041622095.1 Burkholderiaceae bacterium
AGTGGCTCGACTACGAACGCGATGTCCTGGCCGATTACGTCAAGGCCTTTGGCGAGGCGCCTGGCGCCTTGCTGGCAATCGGCATCATGACCGATACCGACAACACGCAGTCCCAGGCCCAGGCCTGGTACGGACCGGTGCGCCATGTGCTGATGACCGAAGCCAAGCCGCTGACTGCCAAGGCGGATTGACGATCCAGCCGATCCGTCTGCCGGGTCGGCCGGTGTCTCATCCGGCGCCAGTGTGGCGATGTTGTTGTAGTCTGTAGGCCGGGCCGCAGTGCTTGCGTCCGCCAAGGAGAATCAAGAATGACCATGGTGATGACACCGGAGCCGCGTTTGCGGGCACGTGGACGTGCTTTCGCACATATCAGCCAGTTCCATCCGGAACTCACCGCGTTCCGGCGCGATCTGCATGCCCATCCGGAGCTCGGTTTCGAGGAGCGTTATACGTCGGCGCGGGTGGCGGAGTCGCTCAAGTTGTGCGGCGTGGACGAAATCCACACCGGCATCGGCAAGACCGGTGTCGTCGCCGTGATCCGTGGCCAGCAGACCGGCAGCGGCCGCATGCTGGGCTTGCGCGCCGACATGGATGCGCTGCCGATGACCGAGCACAACGATTTCGCCTGGAAATCCTCTACCCAAGGCCTGATGCATGGTTGTGGCCATGACGGGCATACCGCGATGCTGATCGGCGCCGCGCGTTACCTGGCAGAGACACGCCAGTTCGATGGCACGGCGGTGCTGATCTTCCAGCCCGGCGAAGAGGGTTATGCCGGTGCGCGCGTGATGATCGAGGACGGCCTGTTCGCGCGGTTTCCGGTCGACGCGGTGTATGCGATGCACAACGCGCCACTGATGCGTCCGGGCACCATCGGCGTCAACGCCGGCCCGGTCATGGCTGCTGCCGACCGGATCCGGATCGAGATCACCGGCCGGGGCGGCCATGGCGCACATGCCTATGCCGCGGTCGATCCGGTGCTGGTGGCGGGCCATATCATCACCGCGGTGCAAAGCATCGTGACCCGCAATGTGCGGCCGATCGACAGCGCGGTGATCAGCCTGTGCGCGATGCAGGCCGGCGACCTGGGGGCGATGAGTGTGATTCCCGACATGGCGACCCTGGTCGGTACGGTGCGAACCTTCAGCCCGATGGTGCAGGACCTGGTGGAGCGCCGCCTGACCGAACTGTGCACCGCGGTGGCGATGGGGCTGGGCGCCAGTGCGACGGTTCATTACGAGCGGCTTTATCCCGCCACGGTCAACAGCGCGTCGGAGGCGGGCTTCGCGGGCAATGTCGCTGCCGCGCTGGTCGGCCAGGAGCATGTGCTCCGCGACCTCGAGCCCAGCATGGGTGCGGAGGACTTCTCGTTCATGTTGCAGGTGCGGCCGGGTGCTTATCTGCGGATCGGGCAGGGCGCGGAGAACGGCGTGGGCAGTTGCTCTTTGCACAACAGCCGCTACGACTTCAACGACGAGATCCTGCCACTCGGGGCTGCCTTGCATGCCAGCCTGGTCGAACACGCGATGCCGCTGGCCGCGGCTAGCTGATCGCGACGAGCCGGCCGCAGGTCGGCTCAGGTATATCGTTTGCTGCGCAGGTTGTTCTTCATCTCGCGCAGCCGCGGCTGCACCGTGTCGCCGCCGATACCCAACGCCACGCAGGTGACCAGGATGTCGATGATCAGCAGGTGCAACAGGCGCGAGACCATCGGGCTGTAGTTGTCGAAACCCTCCGGATGGTCGGCCGACAGGTGGATGTGGCCGGCGCTGGCCAGCGGCGAACCGGTGGCGGTGATGACGATGGTGGTGGCGCCGTTGCGCCGGGCGATGTCGCAGGCGTCCATCAGGTCGCGGGTGCGGCCCGAGTTCGAGATCACCACGACGCAATCGTCCGGACCCAGCATCGACGCGCTCATGACCTGCATATGCCCGTCGCTGTGCGCGATGGTATGAACGCCGAGCCGGAAGAACTTGTGCTGTGCGTCCTGCGCGACCACGCCGGAGTTTCCTACGCCGTAGAACTCGATGCGTTTGCCGCTGCGAAAGGTCTGCACCAGCGCCTGCGCCGCCTTTTCGATGGCGCCGGTGCTGGCGTCGTTGCGGTACCTCAGGAAGGCTGCCACGGTGTTGTCGATCACCTTGACCATGATGTCGCCGGTCTTGTCGTCGACATCGACACTGCGGTGGATGAACGGCACGCCTTCGCTGACGCTGCCGACGAGCTTGCGCTTGAAGTCGGTCAGGCCGTCATAACCGACGCTGCGACAGAAACGCACCACGGTCGGTTTGCTGACATGGGCCCGATCGGCCAGTTCGGCCACCGGCAATGACGCGAACGCGCGCGGGTTGGCCAGCACCAGACGCGCCACGCGTTGCTCCGCCGGCGCCAGCGAGGGCAGGCAGGCCTTGATGCGTTCAAGCATGGCGCACGCGACCCCAGCCTTGTCGTGCCCGGTCTGTCCCAAAAGTTCTCATGATTCCTCGCTCCAGCAAAACCCGTCACGGGCGATCATTGCGCTGGAGGCGCTCGGGCCCCAGGTGCCGCTGGCGTAGATGCGCGGGCCCTGGCTGTCGGCATTCCAGGCGTTCATGATCGGTTCGACCCAGCGCCAGGCTTCCTCCTGCTCGTCGCTGCGCACGAACAGGTTGAGCCGGCCGTCGATCACGTCGAGCAGC
>JBFJZP010000560.1:0-2673 GCA_041622095.1 Burkholderiaceae bacterium
AACTGGCGCAATCCTGCGGCTTTCGCATCGAGGCGCATCCGACCGGATCGCGCCTGCTGCGGGTACAACGCCACCTGGCGCCGGGATGTTGCAATCTGCCGCCGGCTACAGCGCCGCGTACACCGCATCCAGCAAACGACGGCGTCTGGGATCGACTCCGTCGTCGAAGCCGAGCAGCCGGTTGGTGACATAGGCAAAACCGAGCCGGTGCGCCGGGTCGGCAAACGCGACCGAACCGCCCCAGCCGGTATGGCCGAAGTTGCCCGCGCCGACATGCGGCCCGTAGCCGATAGCATTGATGCGGAAACCGGCGCCGAACACCGTGTCGGTGCCCGAGCAGGCGTCCTTGCCGTTGAAACGTTCGGCCACCGCATGCGCCAGCCCCTGCGGCGTGATCAACACCCGGCCGTCGGCGCTGCCACCATGGGCCAGCACGCCATACATATGCGCCAGCGAACGCGCATCGCCCTGCCCGTTGCCGGCCGGCATTTCCGCTGCACGCCAGTCGCGTTCGTTCGGCGCAGTCGCCGACAGGCGCCGGTGCCGGAATGCCGCCGGGTAGGCACTGGCCTGGCCCTGGCGCACCCAGTCGTACGCCTTGTCGTCGGCCGACAACTCCGCCACCCGGTGGTCCTGCGCCTGCGGCAGGCCGAACCAGAAATCCATGCCCAGCGGGCCGGCGATCTCGTCGGCGACGAAACGCCCGATGCTGCGGCCGTCGACGCGGCGCACCAGCTCGCCGGCCAGGAAGCCGTAGGTCATCGGGTGGTAGACGCAGACGCTGCCGGGCGGCCAGTTCGGCGCCATTGCGGCCAGCGCGTTCACATGGGCGTCCCAGTCGTAGCGGTCGGCATCGGACAGCGCTACCGCCAGGCCGTCGAGCCCGGCCTGGTGCGACATCACCTGGTCAACCGTGATGGCTTGCTTGCCGTTGGCTGCGAACTCCGGCCAGTACCGCGCCACCGGCGCCCGGTAGTCCAGCTGGCCGCGCTCGACCAGCATGGCCACCGCCAGCGCCACGACGCCCTTGCCGACCGACCAGACGTTGACCAGCGTGTCGCGTTGCCACGGCCTGGTACGTGCTGCGTCCCGGGTGCCGCCCCAGAGGTCGACCACCGGCTGGCCGTCGAGCCAGACCGCCACCGCGCCGCCGTGCTCCGGACCATCCGACAGGTTGCGGTTGAACGCCGCGCGTACCGCATCGAACTGGGGGGTGGTGAATCCGTCGGTCATCGCGTTGCTCCTGGAAGATGGCGCCTGGACCGATTCTGTCAGAGCCCCGCGGGGGGCTTGTTGCGCAGCCACTCCAGCGACAGGCGGTCGAGCAACCAGACCAGGCCGAGCGCGGCAATCGACAGGCCGACCACCAGCGCGATCCAGAAACCCTGCGCCGCCATCGCCTCGACCGGGCGCCAGGGCAACCAGACCGGCGCCAGGCCCAGTACCACGCCCAGCGGCAGGCAGATGCCCCAGAACGCGGTCATGTGGATGATCATCGGCGGGCGGGTGACCTTGTAGGCACGGATGGCGCAGCTCGTCGAGACCTGCACCGCGTCGGGCAACTGGAACAAGGCGGCGAACAGCAGCAGATGCGCGGCAACCGCAGCCACCGCGCCGTCGCTGGTGTAGGCGCCAGCGATGTGGTGGTTGAAGAAAAAGATCAGCACCGCGGACACCATGGCCGCGACAAACGACAAACCCACGCCATGCCATGACCGGAACCGTGCGGCCTGCATGTCCTGTGCGCCCAGCGCCTGGCCGACCCGCGTCAGCAAGGCCAGCCCCAGGCTCATCGGCACCATGAAAACCAGCGCCGAGAAGTTCAGCGCGATCTGGTGCCCGGCCACCTGCGCGGTGCCGAAGCCGGCCACCAGCAGCGCGATCAAGCTGAACGCACTGGACTCGGCGAAATACGTCACGCCGATCGGCAGGCCGATACGCAGCTGCTTGCGGATCTGCGGCCACTGCGCCGGCTCGAACGCGTCGAGCGGCTGCGCCCGGCGGTAGACCGGCGAACGCCGTATCCACCACACCATGGCCACCAGGTCGAACCACACACACAGCAGCGTGGCCCAGGCACAGCCGATGCCGCCGAGCCGCGGAAAACCCCAGTTGCCGAACACCAGCGCGTAGTTGATGACGACGTTCAGGCCCAGCGCCACCAGCGCGATGAGCATCATCGGCTTGGTCTCGCCCATGCTGGCGCTGTAGCCGTAGAGCACGCGGTACGCGCAGAACGCCGGCAAGGCGAAACTGATGACGAACACGAACGAGCGTGCCACCGTGCGCACCTGCGGCTCGATATCGAGCTGGTCGAACAGCAGCGCCGCGATGTTGGCCACGACCATCGCAATCAGCCCCAGGCCAAGAGCCTTCCACAAGGCCTGGCGCACGACGCCGGGAATCTCGTGGAAGTTGCGTGCCCCCACGTGCTGCGACACGATGGGGCTGACCGCCATCAGGATGCCCATCAGCGTGATGATGACCAGGTGCCAGATCGACACGCCCAGCGACACGCCAGCCAGATCCTGCGCCGACGCATGGCCGGCCATCGCGACATCGACCACGCCCATGCCCACGGTGGCCAGCTGGCCAATCAGGATCGGCCAGGCAAGTTGCCACAAGGCGGCGGTTTCGGTACGGACGGCGGGGGAGCGGAGGCGGCGCATGCAG
>JBFJZP010000561.1:0-2663 GCA_041622095.1 Burkholderiaceae bacterium
GCAGATCAAGGCCGCATTGTGCGCCTGCGCCGCCTGTCCCCCGGAAGGCAGATCGCTCCAGACCCTCGGTTTTTCACAACTATGTTGCGGCGCAGCAACAGCGACCTCGGGCCGCAACCCCTGCGCGCAGGATCAGTCGTAGATTTCCGCGTCCGGGTCGGTCGCTTCGAGCTCGTAGCTGGACGCCAGCATCGCCAGGCGACCGATCACGCCGTACATGTAGAACCGGTTCGGCGCACTGGCGCCAGCACGTGCGCCCGGCTGAGGCAAGTGCGTACTCTCGGCGAACGCCAATGGAACATAACTCGAGCCCGGCGCATTGAGGTTCTCGTCGCTGCCGCGACCGGCATGGACACGATAAAAGCCGCCGACCACGTACCGGTCGACCATGTAGACCACCGGCTCGGCCATCGCGTCGTTCATGCGCTCGTTGGTCAACACACCTTCCTGCACGATGACCTCGAGCGGCGGATGGGGTTTGGACTTGGCATCGGCCCGGATACGCGCCAGGTCCTTGACGTCGCGCACGGTGGTGATGCCGAAGCCGGTGCTGCTGTTGTCGGCCTTGATCACGACGAACGGCTTTTCGTTGATGCCGTATTCCTTGTACTTGCGCCGGATCTTGGTCAGCAAGGCGTCGACGTTGGTCGTCAGGCACTCCATGCCGGCATCGTGCGACATGTCGACCTCGCCGCAGCGATTAAACATCGGGTTGATCAGCCACGGATCGACGCCGAGCAACTTGCCGAAGCGCTTGGACACCTCCTCGTAACTCTGCGAATGCCGGCTCTTGCGCCGGGTGAACCAGCCCGCATGCAGCGGTGGCAACAGGTACTGCTCGTGGATTTCCTCGAGGATGCCGGGCACACCGGCGCTCAGGTCGTTGTTGAGCAGGATGGTGCAGGGATCGAAGTCCTTGACGCCGAGCCGGCGTTTGGTCCGGATCACCGGCTCCAGACGCACCTTCTCGCCGGTGGGCAATTCGATGGTGGTGACCTTCTTGATCTCCGGATTGATCGAGCCCACGCGCACATTCATGCCGGCCATGTGGAAGATGCGCTGCAACTGCGCCACGCCGGCCAGGTAGAAGCTGTCCTTGGTCGCGTTCTCGGGAATGATCAGCAGATTGCGCGCCTCGGGACAGATCTTCTCGATCGCCGCCATGGCAGCCTGCACCGCCAGCGGCATCATCGCCGGCGTCAGGTTCTGCCAGCCACTGGGGTACAGATTGGTGTCGACCGGCGCCAGCTTGAAACCGGCATTGCGGATGTCGACCGAGCTGTAGAACGGTGGCGTGTGCTCCATCCACTCGAGCCGGAACCAGCGCTCGATCGCGGGCATGGAATCCAGCACACGTTGCTCCAGTTCATTGATCGGGCCGGTTAACGCCGTGACGAGGTGAGGGACCATGCGGGTGTAATGCTTGTGAGGGTGGCAGGAAAATGCCGAACCATTCTAGAACCTGGGGGCGGCGATCGAGAAACCAAGGGTGCGGCCAACCCGAGTTCGTCTTTTCTGTAACACTCTGGACCTCCCTGACTGCCAATCGACACGCACACCATGCAATACCGCAATCTCGGCAAAAGCAATCTGAAGGTTTCAACCCTGTGCCTGGGCACCATGATGTTTGGTGACCAGACGGCACGCGACGAGGCCGAACGCATCGTCGCACACGCCCATGACAGCGGCGTCAATTTCATCGATACCGCCGACGTGTACACCAAGGGCGGATCGGAAGAAATGACCGGTGCGCTGATCAAGGGCCGGCGCCACGACTGGGTGCTGGCCAGCAAACTCGGCAATCCGATGTCAACCCGCGTCAACGAAGGCCACTATTCGCGTAGCTGGATCATCCGCGAACTGGAATCGAGTCTGCGCCGGCTGCAGACCGACTATCTCGACATCTACTACATGCATCTCGATATCGACGGCATGGACCTGGAAGAGGCGGTGCGTTGCATGGGCGACATGGTGCGGGCCGGCAAGATCCGCTACTGGGGGGTGTCCAACTTCCGCGGCTGGCGTATTGCCGAAACCGTTCGCATCGCCGCACAACTGGGCGTACCGGGGCCGGTGGTCTGCCAGCCCTACTACAACCTGCTCAACCGCATGCCGGAGGTCGAGATCCTGCCGGCCTGCCGCTACTACGGCATCGGCGTGGCCTCGTACAGCCCGATCGCGCGCGGCGTGTTGACCGGCAAATACCAGCCCGGCGCCGCGCCCGATCCGACCACCCGGGCCGGACGTTCCGACAAGCGCATGGTCGAGACCGAGTTCCGCCAGGAGTCGCTGGAGATCGCCCAGACGCTGGGCCGGCATGTACAGCAGCGGGACGTGACGCTGGCGCAGTTTGCCACCGCCTGGGTGCTGGCCAACCGCACGCTCAGTTCGGTGATCGCCGGTCCGCGCACCCTGGCGCAATGGCAGGATTACCTGCCGGCGATCGACTTCCAGCTCACGGCCGAGGACGAGGCCCTGGTCGACTCGCTGGTGCCGTCGGGCCATCCGTCGACACCGGGGTATACCGACCCGGCCTACCCGCTGAACGGGCGCATCGTTTCAACCCGGGCATGACACCGCCGACAAGCGCAGCGTGAAGATCTTTTACGGCTGGCGCATGGCCGGCGCCGCCGGCATCCTGCAGTTCCTGCAGTCTGCGCTGC
>JBFJZP010000562.1:0-2659 GCA_041622095.1 Burkholderiaceae bacterium
CAAGTTGGAAGCCTATCGTCGCCTGTCCCATCGACGTGTCGCCGACGTGCTCGCCGCCAACATAGACCCTGCCCTTGCCGTAGGCGCCTCCGATGCCAATCCCGCCTTTGCCGATCGTCGGGAATACGGCATAGCCATAGCTTTTGCCAAAAAAGCTGCCGCTCTCGCCGGCATCCTTGAAGATCTCCACGGTATCTTGATATTTATCCGCCCAGGCTGCGGTAACCGGCATGGCAACAAGAAGCAACACAAGGGAATATCGACATGTCTTATCTGGTTCTGGGGCTGGTGCTGTTTCTGGGCGTGCATTCGGTGCGTATCGTGGCCGAGGACTGGCGCACGCAGACCATTGCGCGGATCGGCCCGAACGGCTGGAAGGCGGCCTATTCGATCATCTCGCTGATCGGCTTCGTGCTGATCATCTGGGGTTTCGGGCAGGCACGCATGATGCCCACGCAACTGTGGAGCCCGCCGGTGGCCATGCGCCACCTGGCATGGCTGCTGACCTGGCTGGCGTTCGTGTTGCTGCTGGCGGCTTATGTTCCCGGCAACGGCATCAAGGCGCGTTTGCACCATCCGATGGTGCTGTCGGTCAAGGCCTGGGCGCTGGCGCACTTGCTCGCGAACGGCAACCTGGCCCACGTGGTGTTGTTCGGCTCTTTTCTGCTGTGGGCGGTGTTCGACTTTTCCTCTGCCCGCAAGCGCGATCGGGCCGGCGCCGTCAGCTACCCGGCGGGCCGGTGGTTGCCGACACTGGCCACCGTCGTGCTCGGCACCCTGGCCTGGGCCGGTTTCGCGATGTGGCTGCACGGTCGCTGGATCGGTATTCGCGTTATCGGTTGAACGGTGCGGTCGCCAGGCCTGTCGGCCTGGCGCATCTCGGGTGTCGGTTCAGACGTCCAGGATCCACTGGATCAGGTACTTGGCGAAGAATCCGACCATGCCGAATGCCAGGCCCAGGAAGATGATGAAGGCGCCGAACTTGCCGGCCTTGGACTCCCACGCCAGCTGCGCGACGATGAAGACCATGTAGAGCATGAACGCCCCGACCCCGAAGGTCAGGCCGAACGATGCAATCTGCTCTTCGCTGAATCCGAACATCGCGTCGCTTCAATCCGCCAGCGGACGTTGCGGCAAGGCGCCGGCATCGACCAGTTCGTCATAGGCGTGCCAGCTGGCGTGGCCCAGGATCGGTACCAGCGGCACCAGTGCGATCAGCGCGGTGGCAAACCCGACCAGCACCAGCAACATGATCAGGCCGGCCCACACCGCCATCGGCGCCGGATTGGCCAGCACCACGCGCCAGCTGGTCAACACCGCCGCCATCAGCGATATGCGTCGGTCCAGCAGCAAGGGCATCGAGACCACGCTGGACGCGAAGATCGGTGCCGCCAGCACACCACCCATCAGCAGCCAGACCTCGAACAGATAACTGTCCGGTGCGAGCACGACATGGCGCAGGAAGTCGACCGGCGCATTGACCGGTGCCGGTGCCATCAAGGTGATCAGGGCGGCGGAGGTCATGACCCAGCCGGTCCCGGCCAGTGCCAGCAGGATGCCGAAACGCACCAGGGACCAATATCCACCGGAGTCCGTGAAGCGGGACTGCTGCCAGCTCAGCCAGGTGTCGCGCAGCAGCGCCAGGCGCACCGGCCGCTGGTGTGCCAGCGCGCGGCTGATCGCATACAGGCTGGTGGCCAGCACCGGGGCCACCACCAGAAAGCCGGAGAAAGCACCGGCCAGCAGCCAGAACTGCCGGTGTGCGATCGTCAGCAGCAGCAGCCCGAAACCCGCCAGCACGACGCCATGGCTCAGGCTCAGCCAGCCGCCGCGCACCATGTCGGTCCAGCCGAGCGCAAGCCAGCGCAAAGGCGCCGTCAGCGTCACGGTGCGCACGGTCGGCCCGGCGGCAGGTGTGGGATTCGGGGTCGATGCAGATTTCATGGGCACAAAGGTCTTCACGCTCCAGGCTGCAGTCTACGTCCGATCACATGGCGGCTTGTTCAAGCCCGCGTTCGACCGCCTTGGCGTTCGCGCAACCGATGCTGCCGCCTGCATGTCGGCACCAACCGGATAATGCGGGTTTATCCAGGCAGGAGTGTGTAATGGCGCGACCGATTCTTGATGAATCCCGAATCCATCCGGCGATCCGCGACAAGGTGGCCTCCAGCCGGCAAGCGCTGGTGCATGAGGTCCAGGCGGCGACGCAGGCGCATGCGGTGGTGGTGGTCGGCATGGCAATGAATCCGTTCCCGAAAAAGGCGCGCCGGTTGCTGGACGCGGCCGGTGTGCCCCACCACTACCTGGAGTACGGCAGTTATTTCAACACCTGGCGCGATCGCAATGCGCTCAAGATGTGGACCGGCTGGCCGACATTCCCGATGGTTTTCGTCAAGGGTACACTCATCGGCGGAGCCGCCGAACTGGCCAAGTTGCTGGCCAGTGGAGAACTGAACAAGATGGTGGCCTGACGCCACCGCCGGACGGCGCCAGCCAGCCCGGGCGCATCGGCCCGGGCCGATGGCGGGGATCAGCCGTGGTGGCGGTGCTTGCCGCCATGTTCGCCACGGTGGCCGTGTCGACCCGCGCCCATGGCGTTGGCGTCGAACACCTGCTGCTGCTCCGGCGACAGGGTCTGGTAGAAGGCCAGGGTGGCTTC
>JBFJZP010000563.1:0-2659 GCA_041622095.1 Burkholderiaceae bacterium
CGCGGCGTTTCGGTGCAGTCGTGTTTGCCGACAGCGAGCAGTCGCCGGCCGCTGTCAAGCTGCTGGGTCGGCTTGGCATGGAGCCGCTGACCGAGCAGTTCGACGCCGGCGTGTTCGCGCGGGGCCTCAAGCAACGCCGCAGCGCGATCAAGCTGGTGCTGATGGCCGGCGACCTGGTGGTCGGGGTCGGCAACATCTACGCCTGCGAGGCGCTGTTTCGGGCCGGCATCCGGCCGACAATCCGTGCCCATCGGCTGAGCGTGGCCCGTGCGACCCGCTTGCACCAGTGCATCCGGGAGGTGCTGGCACGCGCGGTGCAACAAGGTGGCAGCACCTTGCGCGATTTCTCCAGTGCGGTGGGGGAGACCGGGCACTTCCAGCTGGAGGCTGCGGTTTATGGGCGTGGTGGCCAGCCTTGCGGCGTTTGCACCACGCCGATCTCGCTGATCCGCCAGGGCCAGCGCTCGACATTTTTCTGCCGAACCTGCCAGCAATTGTGAGCGGATCTGCGCCGCGCGATGCTATATTGAGCGGCACAGGGGGATACCTTGGTTACATCTTTCAACGAGCAGTTTGACCAGCATGGCGCATGGCGGCGGGAGTTCGGGCTGCGCCTGAAGTTGCTGGCCGAGTGGATGAAGGACCATGATCTCCTCGACGCGGGCGTCGAGGAGCGCTTGCGCCGGCTGGAAATGCAGGTGCGCGCCGACAAGGTGATGGTGGCTTTCGTCGGCGAGTTCTCGCGCGGCAAGTCCGAGCTGATCAACGCAGTGTTTTTTGCCGGTTACGGCCGGCGCATCATGCCAGCGAGTGCCGGGCGCACCACCATGTGCCCGACGGAAATGGGCTATGACGCCGACGTGCCGCCTTGCCTGCGCCTGCTGCCGGTCGAAACCCGCTTGCAGCCCCAGGCTTTGATGGAATGGCGCATGGTGCCGGAGAAGTGGACCCGCGTCGACCTGGATGTCAACGACCCGCAGCAGCTGGCCAAGGCGATGGAGATGGTGGCCGAGACCCGCCAAGTCACCCGCGAGGAGGCCCAGGCACTCGGTTTCTGGCACAGCCAGGAGCCGGAGGACAACCCGGTGGTCGACGCGCAGGGCATGGTCGAGGTGCCGAAATGGCGCCACGCGCTGATCAACATCGCGCATCCGCTGCTCAAGCAGGGGCTGGTGATCCTCGACACGCCGGGGCTCAATGCGATCGGCGCCGAACCCGAGTTGACCGTCAGCCTGTTGCCGCAGGCGCAGGCGGTGGTGTTCATCCTGGGCGCGGACACCGGTGTCACCAAGTCGGACATGACGATCTGGCGCGAGCACCTGGTGGTGGACAACGAAAGCGCCGATGTGCGCCTGGTGGTGCTCAACAAGATCGATACCTTATGGGACGCGCTCAGTTCGCCGACGCAGATCCAGGCGCAGATCGATCGGCAACGGGCATCGACCGCCGACATCCTCGGCATCGCGCTAGGCCAGGTGATACCGATTTCCGCGCACAAGGGGCTGGTGGCCAAGGTCACGGACGACGCCGAACTGCTGGCCGCCAGCTGCCTGCCCCAACTCGAGGAAGCCCTGGCACAGGGCATCATGGGACAGCGCCAGCAGATCCTCGGCGCCGCGGTGTCCACCGGCATTGCCAAGCTGCGCCAGGAGACCGGCCGGGTGATCAACATCCGGCGCCGTGATCTGGCCGAACAGATGATGGAGCTCAAGGGGCTTCAGGGCAAGAACGCCACCGTCATCAAGCACATGCGCAGCCGTATCGCTCAGGAACAGTCCGACTTCGATCTCAGTGGCGCAAAGATCCACGCAGTGCGTTCGGTGCACCTCAAGCTGTTGCGCGATGTGTTCGACAGCCTGAGCGCCACCGCGCTGAAGACCGAGATGGCGCAGCTCAATGCAGCCTTGCGCCAAAAGGGGCTGAAGTTCGGCGTCAGGAAGGCATACGGCGAGACATTCGAGCGGCTGCGGGCGACATTCCGCCGCGTGCAGGCCTTGTGCAAGGAGATCCAGTCGATGCTGGCGGCGACTTTCCGCCAACTCAACGGCGAGCATGGCTTCTCGCTGCAGGCGCCGCCCGAGCCGCAGGTGGAGTCCTTCATCCAGGACCTGGACAGCGTCGAGCGCGGGCATCTGCAGTACCTGGGCGTGGCCAACACCTTCCGCCTGGCCCAGACGGAATTTTCCGACAAGCTGGTGCGTGCGCTGGCAACCCGGTTGCGCACCATCCATGAGAACGCGCTGGGCGAGGTGGAGTTGTGGAGCAAGACCGCCGCGGCCCAGCTCGATGCCCAGTTGCGCGAACGGCGGCGCAATTTCGTACGCCGCATCGAGGCCATCGACCGGATCCAGCAGGCCACCGGCGGGCTGGCCGACCGCATCGCGGAGATCGCGGCCCAGGAGTCGGCCATGACCGAACTCGAAACCAAGCTCGGTGAACTGACCAATTACCTGATCCGGGTGCGTGGCCCACAGCCCAAGGCCGAAATCCAGCGGGCGTCTGCCACCGAGGCGACTGCCAGTTGAGCGGGAGGCTTGCAGTGTTTGCCAGCCGCGTCGTGGGTTGGCAGCAGGTGCATGGGCGGCACGACCTGCCCTGGCAGAACACCCGTGACCCCTACCGGGTCTGGTTGTCGGAGGTCATGCTGCAGCAGACCCAG
>JBFJZP010000564.1:0-2650 GCA_041622095.1 Burkholderiaceae bacterium
ACCACCGGAATATTCACCGAACCCAGCGTCGCCTTGATCGTGCCCTTGGCATGTACCGCCTTGGAAAACACCGGGAACTGCATGCCGGTCAGGTCCTTGATATCGCGCACGCCACCATCGATGACCAGGCCTACCGCGCCGCGGGCCCGGAACGAGGTGGCCAGCAGGTCACCGAAGAAGCCGTCGGCGTTGTCCGATGTGATCGCGGCAATCACCACATCCCCCGGCTGCAATTGCTCCGCCACCACATGCATCATCCAGTTGTCGCCAGGATGCAGCAACACGGTGACCGCGGTGCCACACAGGTGGGCGCCGGTATAAATCGGTCGCATATAGGGCTTCATCAGCCCCACACGGCCCATTGCCTCGTGGATCGTGGCCACGCCAAAACCCGACAACTTGTCGACCGCAGCCTTGTCGACGCGCTGAATGTTGCGCTTGACGATACCGAGTTGCGTCATGCTCATTTCCCCTTTTGTTTCAAGGCAGCGTCCAGGCGCGGAAACACGCGTCGGGCATTGCCTTCATAGATCTGGAACCGGTCCGCATCGCTGAGGATCTTCGACGCCGCGATGTAGCGCTTGGTGTCGTCGTAGTAGTTGCCGGTCTCCGGGTCGATGCCACGCACCGCGCCGATCATCTCTGATGCGAACAACACGTTCTTGACCGGGATCACGGTGTTGAGCAGGTCGATGCCGGGCTGGTGGTAGACGCAGGTGTCGAAGAAGATGTTGTTCAGCAAATGGTCCTGCAGCAGCGGCTTCTTGAGTTCCTGCGCCAGGCCGCGGAACCGACCCCAGTGATAAGGCACGGCACCGCCGCCGTGCGGGATCAGGAAACGCAGCGTCGGGAATTCCTTGAACAGATCGGAAGTCAGGCACTGCATGAAGGCGGTGGTGTCGGCATTGAGGTAATGCGCGCCGGTGGTATGGAAACACGGGTTGCAGCTGGTCGACACATGGATCATCGCCGGGATGTCGTGTTCAACCATCTTCTCGTAGATCGGGAACCAGTGCTTGTCGCTCAGCGGCGGAGAGGTCCAGTGCCCGCCGCTCGGATCCGGGTTCAGGTTGATGCCGACATTGCCGTATTGCGTGACGCATTTCTCGAGTTCGGCGACACAGCTTGCCGGGTCGACGCCGGGCGACTGCGGCAACATCGCAGCGCCGATGAAGTGATCCGGGAACAGCTGCGAGACCCGGTAACACAACTCATTGCAGATCGCGGCCCAGGTCGACGACACGTTGAAGTCGCCGATATGGTGTGCCATGAAACTGGCGCGCGGGGAAAAGATCGTCAGATCGGAGCCGCGCTCCTTCATCAGGCGCAGCTGGTTGGTCTCGATCGACTCGCGCAGCTCGTCGTCGCTGATCTTGAGCTCGGAGACCTTCGGCATGGATGCCGGATCCTGGATGCCGGCGATCTGGCGATTGCGCCAGGCCTCCAGCGCCTTCGGCGCGGTGGTGTAGTGGCCGTGGCAGTCAATGACCATGGGTTTTCTCACGGATAGTCTCCTCGGGCGGGCAGTTTGTCGGGCTGGCGCACGCCATATGTGGGGGGTGTGGGTGCCCGACGGCATGCACACGTCGCTCGGTGCGTCTCGACATTGTGGTCGCAGCACCCTCAAATTTGAAGACCGATCCGCCTCTAGCAGATATAACCATTCGGCATAGCACCTAGAATGGTATTCAAACCGTACATTGTCTCCAGCATCATCCGGCGGGTTTCTGATGGATCTCAAACAGATCGAATATTTTGTGCGTGTGGCCGAACTCGGCGGCTTCACCCGCGCCGCGGCGGCGCTGGGCGTGGCCCAGCCGGCCCTCAGCCGCCAGGTGCGGCTGCTCGAGGTCGAACTGCGCCAGACCCTGCTCGCGCGCGACGGGCGCGGTGCAGTACCGACCGAAGCCGGCCGGCTGCTGCTGGCGCATGGTCGCGGCATCCTGCACCAGGTCGAACGGGCACGCGAGGAACTCGGCAAGTTGCGCGGCGCACTGGCCGGACGGGTCGCGGTCGGGCTGCCGACCAGCCTGGCGCGCATGTTGACCGTGCCGCTGACCCGTGCCTTTGCGCGTCAGATGCCGGAGGCCACGATCTCGGTCAGCGAAGGACTGTCCACCGCGCTGCTGGAATCTCTGGTCAACGGCCGGCTCGACGTCGTATTGCTGTACAACGCCCGCCCCAGCCCGGACATCGAGATCACGCCGCTGCAGGCGGAGGAACTGTTCCTGGTGCAGGCGCAGGCACACAACGACGCGACCGATCCGATCCGGCTGCAGGACATCGCGGCGCTGCCGCTGGTCATCCCGAGCCGCCCGAACGCGATCCGCATGCGCGCGGAGACCGAACTGGCGGCGTTGGGCGGCAATCCGCGCATCGCGCTGGAAATCGACGGCGTCTCGGCCATCCTGGACCTGGTGGCCGAAGGTGTCGGCAGCGCGATCCTGTCGCGCAACGCGGTGGCGAGTTCAGCGCATCCGGAGTTGTTCCGGCTGCGCCCGATCCACGGACCACCGCTGCGCGCGCAGATTGCGCTGGCGGTCAGCGCGCAACGCCCCGCCACCTTGACCCAGCAGGCCACGCAGGCACTGATCGTCGATACGCTGGCTGCGATGTTGCCGGCCGCGCAAGCCGCGAACCCGGTGGCGAC
>JBFJZP010000565.1:0-2631 GCA_041622095.1 Burkholderiaceae bacterium
GCTCTTGAGCACCCGCCCGCCGCTCAGCCTGAACGCGGCGGGGTTCTTTTCGATCCAGCCGCCGCCCAGCGCGTTGCCGTCGGCACGCTCGAAGTCGTCGAGGAACACATCGCCGCTGGCCGCGCTCACGGTGAAGGGCAGGCCGCCGGTTCCGGTGGACGCCTGCTTGATCTTGCCGGGGTTGGCCTGTACGTCGGCCAGCAGGTCCTTGAAGGTTTTCCACGGCTTGTTCGGCGTCGTGACCACCAGCACATTGCCGCGGCCGACGATGTTCACCGGAAAAAACTTCGAATAATCCAGGTCGCTGATGCCCAGGATCGGGTGCAGCTGCGGGTTCTCTGCGCCGAACAGCAGCGTATAGCCGTCGCTGGCCTGCTGGTTGACGAAGTTCGTCGAGATCGCGCCGACGCCGCCGGGCTTGTTCTGCAGCACGATCTTCTTGCCAAGGGCTTCTTCGGCGACCGGCGCAAGCGCCCGGCTGACGACGTCGGTGGCGCCACCGGCACCCCACTGGATGATGCCGGAGAGTTCGCGGGTCGGAAATGTTTGTGCCGCGACGCTGCCGATGGCGCCCGCACAGGCCAGGGCGGCCAGGGTGATTCGAATGCTCTTCATGGTTGTCTCCTTAAGACAGGGGGGGAAATTGCCGGGTGGCGACGAAAAAGCGCTTGGGGCGCGGAAGTTCTTGTTGCGCGAAACGGAGCATATTGTCTGTCAGTGTTCTGGCAATCAGGCGGCGTTCCGGTTGCGCATCAGTGCGAGGCGAATCTCGTTCATCACCGGGTGGTCAACCGTGCGCAGCGCGCTGGCCTGTTCGCGAAAACCGAAAAAATCGAGGTAGTCGGGTACCTGCTGCACCAGCATTTCATGGCCTGGAAACACCGCCATGCCCTGGTTCAGGCAGGCGCGTTCCAAGGCCGTCGGCTGGTCCTTCATCAGGATGTCGACCACGGGGGCATGGCGCTCGAGCCGCTCGGGCGCGAACGGCAAGGGGTCATCCGGGTTCAGGCCCAGCGGGGTGGCGTTGATCAACAGGTCGAACCCGGCAGGCTCGCAGCGGGCGGTGGCGTTGATGCGGGTGTGGCTCGCAGCCTTGTGCTGCAACTGTTTCGCCAGCCCGGATGCGCGGGCGATATGCGTGTCGCACAGGGTCAGTTCCGCCGGCGGGGCTTCACAGGAAACCAGCGCGCTGGCAATCGCCAGGCCGGCACCGCCGGCGCCTACCAGCTGAACCCGGCGACCCGAGAACCCGACGCCCTGGTGGCGCAACGCGTTGACGAATCCGCTGCCGTCGAACAATGCGCCCTCGATCAATCCGTCGGCGCCCAACCGCGCCGCGTTGGCGGAGCCGGCCAGCCGGGCTGCGGCATCCGGCCGGTCCAGCAGTTGCATCAGGGCGATCTTGTGCGGTAGCGAGACCAGCAGGCCGCGCACGTTTTGCGCAGCCAGCACACCGCGCAGAAAGGATTCGAAGTGCGCGTCCGGCGCCTTGGCCGGTACCACCACCGCGTCGATGCCCAGGCGCGCAAACACATGGTTCAGCACCTCCGGCGCCTTGACCTGGGCCACCGGGTTGGCCACGGTGAAGATCACATCGGTCGTGCCGCGCACGGAGGGCATGGCCAGGCGGGAATGGGTTGGGGATGGCATGGCCGCGACTGTAGGCAGGAAGCCTGCGCCTGCCCAGAGGGGCGTGAGGCGGTTTCACCGATAATCGGACGCGCTTGTCCGGTGATCGGTTAAACCTAAGGTTATCCCTGATGCCACCCACTGCTTCAAAAGACCGCTTCCCGATCGATCCGGCCGACCTGATTGCCGGCCTGGGCCGCGGCTTGGCGGTGATCGAGTCGTTCGACGACGAACACCCGCGTATGACGGTGAGCGAGGTGGCCCGGCGTACCGGTATCCCCCGAACCGCAGCCCGCAGGCATTTGCTGAGCCTGTGCCATTTCGGTTATGCGACAACCGACGGAAAGCTGTTCTGGCTGGCGCCGCGGGTGTTGCGCCTGGGGCAAAGTTACCTGGGCGCTGCGCGCATGCCCCGGTTGGTGCAGCCCTTCATCCAGCGCCTGTCCATGGCCACCGGTGAAACCGTCAACGTGAGCGTGCTCGACGGACACGAGATCGTCTACCTGGCGCGCAGCAACAGTCCCCGGGTGGTCTCCATCGGGTTTCACGCAGGCGCCCGCGTGCCCGCCCATGTGGTCACGCCGGGCGTGGTGATCCTGTCCAGATTCACTGACGAGGCGCTGGCGCAATGGGTCGATGCGCATGAGTTCGCCAGCTTCACGACCAACAGCGCGGTGGATCGGGAGACCTTCGTGGGTTTCGTGCACAGCGCACGACGCATCGACCACTGGATCACCCGGCAACTGCTCGACCCCGGGCTGCAAGGTGTCGCGGTGCCGCTGGTGGACCGCCACGGCAACTGCCAGGGTGCGCTGGGCATGACGCTGCAGGTTCCGACCTGGTCGATCGCGGCGGTGGAGGAGAAACTGCTCCCCGCGCTGCGCGAAACCGCGATGACCTTGATGCCCTTGATCTAGCGGCGGCGCGCGCGTCCTGCGTGGCGCGACCCGGTATCGGTTTCGACAGATCGCCGGAACGCGCGTATCGTCGTCGTCACGCCCC
>JBFJZP010000566.1:0-2616 GCA_041622095.1 Burkholderiaceae bacterium
CATTACGCTGCCGGTGACCAGGTCAACCAGGCCCAGGGCCAGCTGTACGAGGCCAGCACCGAGGTCGGCCGGCTGGAGGCGGAGATCCGTTTTGTCGTCGAAGGACGCCAGCGGGCGGAGCAACGCCTGGCCACACTCAAGGAGCAGGCGACCCAGTGGTCGACGCGCAAGCAGGATGCGCAGCGCGAGCTCGGCGAACTGGCGCTGACCGCCGAACAGGGGCAGGAACAAAGCGCCATCCTGTCGGCGCAGGTCGAGGACCATGCCCAGCAGTTGCCGCAACTGCAGGAAGCGGTGCGATCCGCGCAGGCGCTGGCCAACGAGCAACGTGTGTTGGTCGGCCAGGTGCAGCAGCAGATCCAGGTGCTGGCGGCGGAGCAACGCAGCGTGCAGGAGCAATCGCGGCAACTGGAGACGCGGCGTGAGCGGCTGCAGGCCGACCAGCGTGCGCTGCAGGCGCCCGACGAGGCGCAGCTGCAGGAACTGGAGGGCCGCTGGGAGGAGTCGCGCGAGGCTGCATCGGTGGCGGATGCGCGCCTGCATGAATTGCAGGACGCCCTGCCGGCGCTGGAGCAGGCCCGGCGCGATCACCAGCAGACCGTCAACACCGAATCGAGCCTGCAGGCGACCTTGTCGGCCCGCATGGAAGCCCTCAAGGCCTTGCAGGAAAAGGTCAAGACCGATGGCAAGCTGCAACCCTGGTTGCAGAAACACGGGCTGGACACGATGGCCGGGTTGTGGACCCGCATCCATGTGCGCCAGGGTTGGGAGACCGCGCTGGAGGCGGCGCTGCGCGAGCGCCTGGGGGCGCTGGAGGTGTCGCGGCTCGACATGGTGCGCGCCTTTGTCGGCGACGCGCCGCCAGCCAAGCTGGTTTTCTTCAGCCCGCCGGAGGCTGCCGTGGCGATGCCGGCGCATGACATGCCGCTCCTGTCCGACCTGCTGGAGCTGGCCGACGCCGGCCTGGCCGGCGTAATGCGCGGCTGGTTGCAGGGGTGCTACACCGCCCCCGACATGGATGCCGCCCTGGCCTTGCGCGGCCGCCTGCAACCCGGCGAATCGGTATTCCTGCCCAGCGGCCATGCGGTCAGCGCCCACAGTGTCGATTTCTATGCACCGGATTCCGAGCGGTCCGGCTTGTTGGCGCGGGCCCAGGAAATCGAGAACCTCGAAAAGCAGTTGCGTGCCCAGGCGCTGATCTGCGAGCAAAGCCGCCAGCATCTGGCGCGCGCCGAGTCGGCGGTGGCCGAGGCCTCGCAAAGCCTGGCGCAACTGCGCCGCGATGCCGCACAGTTGCAGAGCCAGGCCCATGCCCTGCAGGTGGAAACCCTGCGTGTGCGCCAGCAGGCTGAACAGGCGCGTGCGCGCAATGCCCAGCTCAGCGACGAACTGGCCGAACTCGATGTGCAACTCGAGGATCTGCAGCAGCGCCGGGTCACGGCGGACGGCCGGTTCGAGGAACTCGACATGCAGCTGGCCGACGCCCAGGAGCGCCATGCCCAGCTTGACGACCGGGTGATCCAGGCGGAACGCAAGCTGGCCGAAAGCCGCGAGCAGCAGCGCAGCGTCGAGCGCCAGGCCCAGGAGGCGGAGTTCGCGTTGCGCAGCCTCGGTGCACGCCAGTCCGAGCTGACGCGGGCGATCGAGACGGCCGACCAGCAGTCGGTATCGATCGCGCAGGAAGAAGAACGTGCCGCGCAGGAGTTTGCGCGCCTCAGCGATGTCGCCGCCCAGGCCGGCCTGCAAAGCGCGCTGGCGGTCAAGCTCGAGCGCGAGCAGTCACTGGGCGCGCGGCGCAGCGAATACGACGACCTGACCGCCAAGCTGCGCGCCAGCGACGAACGGCGCCTGACATTGGAACGCGCGCTCGATCCGATGCGCCAGCGCATCACCGATCTGCAGCTCAAGGAACAGGCGGCACGCCTGGGCTCGGAGCAATACCAGCAGCTGCTCGACGATGCCCATGCCGAGCTCGAACCGCTGCGGCTGTCGATCGAACAAGGCAATGTGCGCCTCGGTGGCCTGCAGCAGTCGATCGACCGGCTCAACAACGACATTGCCGCGCTCGGCGCGGTCAACCTGGCGGCGCTGGACGAGCTCAGTTCGGCGCGCGAGCGCAAGCAGTTCCTGGATGCCCAGTCGGCCGACCTGAACGAGGCGATGCAGACGCTGGAGGACGCGATCCGCAAGATCGACGCCGAAACCCGCGAGTTGCTGTCGGGCACCTTCAACACCGTCAACGAGCACTTCGGCAAGATGTTCCCGGAACTGTTCGGCGGCGGCAATGCCAGGCTGGTGATCACCGGCGAAGAGATCCTGGACTCCGGGGTGCAGGTGATCGCCCAGCCGCCCGGCAAGAAGAACCAGACCATCCATCTGCTGTCCGGCGGCGAAAAGGCGCTGACGGCGATTGCGCTGGTGTTTGCGATCTTCCAGCTCAATCCGGCGCCGTTTTGCCTGCTTGACGAGGTCGATGCGCCACTCGACGATGCCAACGTCGGCCGATTCTGCGATATCGTGCGCGACATGGCTGACCGCGTGCAGTTCGTATTCATCACCCACAACAAGGGCACGATGGAACTAGCACGTCAGCTGACGGGCGTCACGATGCAGGAG
>JBFJZP010000567.1:0-2616 GCA_041622095.1 Burkholderiaceae bacterium
ACGCCGCCCAGGTTCACGCCAATCACGCCAATCACGATCAGGCCAATGCTGACCACCTTGATGGCGCTGATGTCTTCCCGGAAAAACAGCATGCCGATCACCGCGATGGCCGCAGTGCCGACGCCCGACCAGATCGCATACGCCACGCTGACGTCGATCCGGCGCAAGGCCATGGTCAAGGCCACGATCGACGCCAGGTAGAACAGGAACAGCAACACCGATGGAACCAGTCGGGTGAACCCCTGCGACAGCTTCATCGACGTGGTGCCTGCAATCTCCAATACGATCGCGCCGGCCAGAAGAAACCAGTGTTGCATGGGAAACCCCCTTCTTTCTTTCTTGCGGGATGTGAAACAGTTGGCGCTGCAGCGCCGGTTGACGCCGGCGCCGAGAACCCGGCCGGATCAGGCGGGTGTTGCCAGCAGTTGCGCAACCCGTTCGCGCAACACCGGCAGCAGTTCGTTCTCGAACCAGGGATGGCGCCGCAACCAGATGTTGTTGCGTGGACTGGGGTGCGGCAGCGCCAGAACATGCGGCCAGTGGCTGCGCCAGGTGGCCACCGCATCGGTCACCGCGCGCGGCGCATCCGGCAGATAGCGCCGCTGCGCATGGCGCCCGAGCACCAGCGTCAGCACGCGTGCCGGCAATTGTGCCAGCAGGCGTTCATGCCAGTGCGCCGCGCACTCCGGCCGCGGCGGCAGGTCGCCACCGGCGCCGCTGCCGGGGAAACACAGACCCATCGGCACGATGGCGACCAGCGCCGGATCGTGCAATTGCCGGGGCGTCACACCCAACCATTGGCACAAGCGCTCGCCGCTGGCATCGGAAAAAGGCACGCCACTGGCATGCGCCTTGCGTCCCGGCGCCTGGCCGAGGATCAGGATGCGGGAACGCGGATCGAGTTGCAACACCGGCCGCGGGCCCAGCGGCAGATGCGCTGCGCAGATCCGGCAGCCTTGTACATCCTGCAGCAGGAGCTGCCATGGCGTGGACGCGCCGGCCTGCGCCCGCGTGACCCGCCCGGTCGTCATGTCATCCGGTCGGCTGCAGGCACAAGGCACTGACGAAGTCCGGCGTCACACGCCGGGTCAGCTTTTGCTTGCGGCCCTCGAACGCGTCGAACAAGGCCTGGTGCTCGCGCAGCGAGGCGTCGCCGTCACGGTGGTAGTAGCCATCGACCCATTCCAGCAGGTGGTCGAAGTGCCGGTCCTGTTCCTGCGGGGAGCGGAACTTGTGCGGCTCCCACGGACGGCTGTGGCAATTGGCGTGACAGGCCCGGGCGCCGGGCTCCAGGAACCGCAGCAGGTCGGCCTCCTGCAAGGTGGCGCGGATCAGGCCGGCATAACAACCCTCGACCACCCAGCGCGCGGTGTCAGCGCAGTACGCACGAACCTGGGCCAGCGCCTGTTTCGGCTCGCGCGCGACCGCAATCTTGCCGGGTTCCCAGGCCACGGTGTCCAGATCGAGCATGCCCAGCCGGTGTTCCTCGGCCAGCTGGCGTGCCAGCGTGGACTTGCCTGATCCGGAGTTTCCGACGATCGCGATACGCATGGGTTTGGGGGCTCCTTGACAACAACAGGACCGAAGGCGTCACCGCCCGACAGCCGCCATTGTCCCAGACCAGCGATTGCGCCGACAAGCGACCGCTCCGGATCATGCGAAAGCCGCATCGGCACCGTCCGCGGCACCGTCGGCCAAAAGCGCAAAACGCGCGATCTCCACGCCGTCGACCAGCACCTGCTCGTCGAACATCGCGCGCGGTCGCACCCACAAGCCCTGCTCACCATACAAGGCCCGGTACAAGACCATGACCTGCAAGGACTCGCTGTGCCGCACCAGGCCGAGCACCTGGTAACGGCCGCCCTTGTAGTGCCGGTACATGCCGGTGGCGATCGGCAGGCCGATGGCCGGCAGCGGCTCCTGTGTCGGATCGGCGGTGGAATCGATCGTGTTCTGACTGTTCGGCGCTGGCATGGTCGGGTGGCTCCTGTGCGGGGGTGTTGTCGGCATGGCCCAGTCTACCGCCGCCAACCCAGGCGCAGCCGCACCGGCGCGCCGCTTGTCGACCTTGTCGACTTGTCGACTTGTCGCCGCCGGTCGTCAGCGATCGTCGAGCCGGTCACGCTGCGCCAGCATCGGGAAGAGCCTGGTCCAGCTCCATGCGACCAGGATCGTGCCCACGCCGCCGAGCACGACCGAGCCGACCGGACCGAGCAGCGCCGCGGTCGCACCGGACTCGAATTCACCGAGCTGGTTGCTGGCACCGATGAAGACCGAATTGATCGCACTCACCCGTCCGCGCATGCCATCCGGCGTGTCGAGCTGCACCAGGGTCTGGCGCACCACCACGCTGACGGTGTCGGCGCCGCCGGATATGGCCAGCGCCAGCATCGACAGCCAGAATTCCGTCGACAGGCCGAACACCAGCATGCAGACCCCAAACACCGCGACCGACAGCAACAGCGTGCGGCCGACCCGCTGGCGCAAAGGCCAGCGCGTCAACCAGGCCGACATCAGCAACGAGCCGACCGCCGGCGCGCCCCGCAACAAGCCCAGGCCCCAGGGTCCCACCATCAGGATGTCCTTGGCAAACATCGGCAACAAGGCGGTCGCGCC
>JBFJZP010000568.1:0-2611 GCA_041622095.1 Burkholderiaceae bacterium
GCGCCGCGGGCCAGCAGGTGGCGCGCAGCGACCTCGCTGGACACCGACAGGCCACCGCCGTTGAGCACGAATTGGAGCATCAGGCGGGCGTGATTGCTGACCAGTTGGGGTGACAAACGCAGGCCCTGCCGGCTGCAGACGATGTCGATCATCTGGCGGATGCTGGTCTGCGACGGCGGCAGCGCCAGCGGCCAGTTCGCCATCTGCGCCAGCGTGACGCTGTCGGATCCGGCCAGCGGGTGGCCGGGCGGCATCAGGGCCAGCACCGGTGCGCCCTGGCGGTAGCGCACTTCGATGTCCTTGTGCGGCGCGCGGCTGAAACACAGGCCGATGTCGGCCACGCCCTGGCGCACCTGCTCGGGCACCTCGGCAGTGCCCATCACCGACACCTCGAAGCGCACACCCTCGTGCTGGCGCTGGAAGTCGACGCACAGGCGCGGCACCAGCTCGTTGGCAAAAGCATCCGAGGTGGCCAGCCTGACCAGGCCGGCGCGCAGGCCTTGCAGCGCGCCTATGTCTTCCAGCGCGCGCTGGGCATCGAGTTCGGCGCGGCGGGCGTGCGCCAGCAGGATCTCGCCGGCCGCCGTCAGCACCATGCCGCGCGGGTGACGCTCGAACAAGGCCACGCCGAGCTGCCCCTCCAGCGCCGCAATCTGCCGGCTCAGCGCGGACGCCGCCACATGTTGCCGCGCCGATGCTTCGGTCAGCGAGCCGGTGTCGGCCACCGCGATGAAATAACGCAGGGCCGTCTCCTGCAGGCAATGGGTGCGCATGGTTTTGCCTTCTTGTGGCTTTATCGAGTTTGCGTTTGCCATTTTGGCAAAGGTCTTTCCCAAAACGGCGTTGGTGCCAAGCGCGCTGTCTTCCTATGATGCGCCGGGTAAACCTACTCAGCGGAGACGAGCTATGCGCATGAAGTCCTGGATTCTTGGTGGTGCGGGCCTTGCGTGCGCCATGGTTTTCGCTTCGGCAGCGATGGCTCAGGCCCAGTGGCCGGAGCGCGCGGTTCGGGTGGTCGTGCCCTTCCCGGCCGGCGGAGCCACCGACCTGATCTCGCGCGTGATCACCCAGCGCGTCTCGCAAGACCTCGGCCAGCAGATGCTGATCGAGAACAAGGCCGGCGCAGGCGGCACCATAGGCTCGGCCGAGGTGGCCAAGGCGGCGGCGGACGGTTATACCGTGCTGTTCACCACCAGCAGCACGCACGCGATCTCGCCGCACCTGATGCCGCGCCTGAGCTACGACCCGATCAAGGATTTCACGCCGGTGGCCCATGTGGCCGACGCGCCCAGCGTGCTGCTGGTCACGCCGTCGCTGCCGGTCAAGACGGTGGCCGAGCTGATCGCCTACGCCAAGGCCAACCCCGGCAAGCTCAATTACGCCACCAGCGGCAACGGCACCATCGTGCACCTGAACTCGGCCGCCTTCAGCGCGCAGGCCGGCGTCGAGATGACCCACGTGCCCTACAAGGGCACGGCGCTGGCCATCCCCGACCTGGTCACCGGCCAGGTGCATGTCTTGTTCGACTCGCTGCCCACCGGCATGCCCCACGTGGTCAACGGCAAGGTGCGCGCGCTCGGCGTGACCAGCGAAAAACGCACCGCGCTGGCACCCGATCTGCCGACGCTGGCCGAGTCGGGACTGCCCGGTTTTGCCTCGGTGACCTGGTTCGGCGTCTACCTGCCGGCAGGTGCGCCGCCGGCGCTGGTCGAGCGTGTGAACCAGGCCTTCAACCAGGCCATCCAGTCGCCCGAGGTCAAGGCCAGCCTGGCCAAGCTGGGTGTCGACGCGGCAGCGCCCGGCACCCCGGCCCAGTTCAATGCCATGGTCAAGGCCGACAGCAGCCGCTGGGGCAGCGTGATCCGCCAGCACAAGATCACCATCCAGTGACACGGCCATGAACCACAACGCCACCACCATCGACTGGAAGCTGCCCTACGCCTCGCAGCGCAGTGCGGTAATGGGCCGCAACGTCGTTTCGACCTCGCAGCCGCTGGCCGCGCAGGCCGGCCTGCGCATGCTGCTGGCCGGCGGCAACGCGGTCGACGCGGCGGTGGCCGCGGCGATGGTGCTGACCGTCGTCGAGCCCACCGGCTGCGGCATCGGCAGCGATGCCTTTGCCATCGTCTGGGACGGCAAGGAGTTGCATGGCCTGAACGCCTCGGGCCGCTCGCCGGCGGCCTGGACGCCCGACTATTTCAAGCAACTCGGCGGCATCCCGGAAACCGGCTGGAACGCCGTCACGGTGCCGGGGGCGGTGTCGGCCTGGGTGGCCTTGTCGAAACGTTTCGGCAAGCTGCCCTTCGACCAGCTGGCGCAAGCCGCGATCGGCTATGCACGCGACGGGTTTCCGCTTTCAGCGACGATCGCCAAGCTGTGGGCGCTGGGCGCCGACAAACTCGGCCAGCAGCCCGGCTTTGCCGAATGTTTCTTGCCGGGCGGCCGGCTGCCGCAAGCCGGCGAGTTGTTCCGCAGCGAGGCCCATGCGCGCACGCTGGAGCAAATCGCCGAAACCCGCGGCGAGGCTTTCTACCGCGGCAAACTGGCGCGTGTGATGGCCGCGCACAGCCGCGCCAACGGCGGCGCGATGACCGAAGACGACCAGCGCGCC
>JBFJZP010000569.1:0-2610 GCA_041622095.1 Burkholderiaceae bacterium
ATCTCGGCGAACACGTCGGCCGGGCTCTCGTAATCCCAGTCGAGGCCGAGGCGGCGCGCGATCTCGATCGTGATCGCCCAGTCGGGCCGCGCCTCGCCCGGCGGCGGCACCGCGGCGCGGGCCATCTGGATCTGGCGGTTGGTGTTGGTGTAGGTGCCGGTCTTCTCGCCATGGGCCGCGGCCGGCAGGATCACGTCGGCGTGCCACGCGGTCTCGGTCATGAAGATGTCCTGCACCACCAGGTGCTCCAGGCTCGCCAGCGCATGGCGGGCGTGGTTCAGGTCGGGGTCGCTCATGGCCGGGTTCTCGCCCATGATGTACATGCCGCGCACCTTGTGCGGATCATTGTCCGGGGCCAGCGCCTTGTGCATGATTTCGACCACGGTGTAGCCGGGGCGGTCGTCGAGCCTGGCGTTCCAGAACTGCTCGAACCAGGCATGGGCCTTGGCGTCGGCGACCTTCTGGTAGTTCGGGAACATCATCGGGATCAGGCCGGCGTCGCTCGCGCCTTGCACATTGTTCTGGCCGCGCAGCGGATGCAGGCCGGAACCCGGCTTGCCGATCTGGCCCGCCACCGTGGCCAGCGCGATCAGGCAGCGCACGTTGTCGGTACCGTGCACATGCTGGCTGATACCCATGCCCCACAGGATCATCGACCCCTTGGTCGCGCCGGCACGGGAGCCGGCGGGCCGGGCATACTCGCGCGCCACCTCGCGCAGCGTCTGCGCCGGGATGCCGCAGATCGGCGCCATCGCCTCCGGGCTGTAGTCCTTGACGTTCTCGCACAAGGCCTGGTAGTTGCTGGCCCGGTCACGGATGAAGTCGGCGTCGACCAGGTCTTCCTCGATGATGGTGTGGATCATCGCGTTGAGCATCGCCACATCGGTGTCCGGCTTGAACTGCAGGGTCCGCCAGGCATGTTTGCCGATATCGGTCACACGCGGGTCGGCCAGCACGATCTTGACGCCGGCTTTTGCCGCGTTCTTCATCCAGGTCGCCGCCACCGGGTGGTTGCTGGTCGGATTGGACCCGATGACCAGGATCAGGCCGGAATGTGCAACGTCGCTGACCTGGTTGCTGACCGCGCCGGAGCCGACACCCTCGAGCAATGCCGCCACGCTGGAGGCATGGCACAGGCGGGTGCAATGGTCGACGTTATTCGAGCCGAACCCGTTACGCACCAGTTTCTGGAACAGGTAGGCCTCCTCGTTGCTGCCCTTGGCCGAGCCGAAGCCGGCCAGCGACTTGGCGCCGTGTTCGTCGCGCAGCGATTTCAGCTTGCCGGCGGCCAGTGCCAGCGCCTCATCCCAGCTGGCCTCGCGGAACACCGACTGCCAGTTCTGTGGATCGGGTGCCAGCGCAGGGTCCTTGGCCATGCCGGACTTGCGTATCAGCGGTTTTGTCAGCCGCTGCGCATGGTGGGCATAGTCGAAGCCGAAGCGCCCCTTGACACACAGGCGGCTGTGGTTCGCCGGACCGTCGCGCCCGTCGACACTGACGATGCGGTTGTCCCGCACGTTGTAGGTCAGCAGGCAGCCGACGCCGCAGAACGGACATACCGAATCGACCTTGGCGTCGACCACCTGCGAGCCGACCCGGGTCTTGGGCGCCAGCGCGCCGGTCGGGCAGGCCTGCACACATTCGCCGCAGGCCACGCAACTGCTGTCGCCCATCGCATCGTCCAGGTCGAACACGATCGCGCTATGCATGCCGCGCGACGCATAGCCGATCACATCGTTGACCTGCTCCTCGCGGCAGGCGCGCACGCAGCGGTTGCACTGGATGCAGGCGTCCAGGTTGACCGCCATCGCCGGATGCGACAGGTCGGGTGCCGGCTGTTCGCGGCGCAAGGCCTTGAGCGCCGGCCGCACCTGCACGTCCAGTCGCGCCGCCCAGTCGCTCAACTCGCCGTGGGGCAAGGCGCCCTGGTCGTCGACCCATTTGTAGCCCGCATCCGGCATGTCCGACAGCAGCATCTCCAGCACCATCTGCTGGCTCTTGCGCGCGCGCGGGCTCTGGCTGCGCACCTCCATGCCCTCGACAGCATTGCGGCAGCAACTCGGGGCCAGCGTGCGTTCGCCGGTGATCTCGACCACGCAGGCACGGCAATTGCCGTCGGCGCGGTAGCCGTCCATGTGGCACAGACGGGGAATCTCCACGCCATGGCGCTGCGCCGCATCGAGAATCGACTCGCCTTCACTGGCTTCGACGGTTCGGCCATCGAGCTGGAAGCGGATCACCTGGGGTGTGACTTCCGCCACTTTTGCGGGTGCGTTCATCAGCGGATCTCCTGCGGGAAATATTTCTGCACGCTGCGAATCGGATTGGGCGCGGCCTGGCCCAGTCCGCAGATCGAGGCATCGGTCATCACCTCGCTCAGATCCTCCAGCGTCTCGTTGTCCCATACCGGCGCCTGCATCAGCAGCGCCGCCTTGGCGGTACCGACCCGGCACGGCGTGCACTGGCCGCAGCTCTCGTCGGCAAAGAAATGCAGCATGTTCAGCGCCGCGTCGCGTGCCTTGTCATGCTGGCTGAGCACGATCACAGCGGCCGATCCGATAAAACAGCCATGTGCTTGCAAGGTGTCGAAATCCAGCGGCTCGCCGGCCA
>JBFJZP010000570.1:0-2600 GCA_041622095.1 Burkholderiaceae bacterium
GGCTTCGGCCTGGAATGCGCCCGCCTGGGAGCGAGGCTGGGCATGCGCCTGGTACTGGTCGATGTGCAGCAGGACGCGCTCGATCAGGCTGCGGCCGAACTGCGGGATGCCGGTGCCGAGGTATGGGCGAGCCGGGTCGACGTCTCGCGTGCCGACGAGATGGATGCCTTGGGCCGCGAGGTCGCAGAACGTTTCGGCGCACCCCACCTGGTGTTCAACAACGCCGGTGTTGCTGCCGGCGGCCTGATCTGGGAAACCCCTGCCAGCGACTGGGAGTGGGTGCTGGGCGTCAACCTGATGGGCGTGGCGCACGGCGTGCGCGTGTTCACGCCGATGATGCTGGCGGCGGCTCAGGCCGATCCGGCGTATCGCGGACATATCGTCAACACCGCCAGCATGGCGGGCTTGTTGTCGCCACCGAACATGGGGGTGTACAACGTCAGCAAACACGCGGTCGTCAGCCTGTCCGAGACGCTGTACCAGGACCTGGCACTGGTGAGCGACCAGATTGGCGCCAGCGTGTTGTGTCCGTTCTTCGTGCCGACCGGCATCAGCCAGAGCCATCGCAACCGTCCGCAGGGGCAGGAGTCGGACGCTGCGCCACCCACCCGCAGCCAGTTGATCGGGCAGGCGATGAGTGAAAAGGCGGTGAGTTCCGGCAAGGTGTCGGCGGCGGATGTGGCGCAACTGGTATTCGATGCGGTGGCGGACAAGCGCTTTTACATCTACAGCCACCCGAAATCGATCCGCTCGGTGCAGACCCGGATGGAGGACATCCTGCAGGCACGCAACCCGACCGATCCGTTTGCCGACAAGCCCGAACTCGGGCAGGAGTTGCGCCGGGCCTTGCGCGCTGCCGGCTGAACCGGCTGGAGCCGCCGGGATGCCGGCGTGGTTCAGTGAACCTGGCGCGAGCCCATCTGGTCGAACAGGTCGACCTGCGCCCGGATGTCTTCCGGCTTGCCCAGGATATTGGTGAAGCGCAGCAACTGTTCGTCCCGGATGAAGCTGGCGGAGGACTCCGCGGTCAGCAACACCTCCGGCGCAACCGGCTTGGCAATGACGTAGCCCTGGACATAGTTGACACCGATTTCGGCCAGCGTCTGCACCGTCGCCGTGTCTTCCGCCCATTCGGCAATCGTCTGCATGCCCAGGTTGTTGGCCAGATTGACGATCGCCTCGACGATTGCAATGTTGGCCGGATGGGCGTTCATGTTGACAATGAAGCTGCCGTCGATCTTGAGCAGGTCGGCAGGCAGTTCCTTCAGATACGAGAAGGAGGTGTAACCGGCACCGAAATCGTCCAGCGCAACCTTCGCGCCATAACTGCGCACCCTGTCGATGAACAGCCGGGTGTTCTGCAGGTCATGCAACGCGACGCTCTCGGTGATCTCGATGCACAAGTGGCGGGCGATGTCGGTATTCACCGCCAGCATCGCGAACACGTCCTGCATGAACTTCTCGTCGTTGAGCGAGGACCCGCTGAGGTTCATGCAGACGAATCGGGTATTCGTGAGACAGCGCTGGTGGGTGCTGAGCCAGGCCAGCGTGGTCGACATGACCCAGCGGTCGATGACACCCATGCGGCCGCTGTTCTCGGCCGCGGCGATCAGCCGATCGGTCGGCACCGGCTTGCCTTCGCTGTCGCGCATGCGCAGCAAGACCTCGAAGTTCAGTGATTCGTTCGGCGCCTTGAGCGACATGATCGGCTGCATGTGCAGGTACAGGCCGTCGGTGGCGGCGTTGGTCGACAACAACTCGACCAGGCGCAACTCCGCCTCATGCTGGCGGAACGCATCCGCATCGCGCTCGTAGACCACCAGGCCGTCATGATGACCCCGTTTCGCTTCGCGACAGGCCCGGTCGGCGGTGGACAAGGCGTCCTTGATCGAGGTGCCTGGAATCACCTCGATCAGTCCGATCGAACCGCGCACCGTGAACGCCTTGTCGCCGACCCGGAACGGGCTGCTGCCGATATTGCGCACGATGCCCTGGCAAACCAGCGCGGCCAGTGCCATCTTGGTGTCTGGCAACACGATCGTGAATTCGTCGCCGCCGACCCGTCCGACCTTGATGGAGCCGGACACCACGTCGGTGATGCGTTTGCAGACCTGTTGCAGCACCTCGTCACCGGCGCTGTGGCCGAACAGGTCGTTGATCAGCTTGAACCGGTCCAGGTCGAGATAGGCCAGCGCGAATGGCCGCCCCTTGGGCGACAGCGCACTGGCTTCCATGAACGCGTTCTCGATGCCGCGCCGGTTCAGCACCTTGGTCAGCGGATCGTTGTAAGCCAGGAAGTTCAGGTCTTCGGCAGCGCGTGACTTCTCGGTCACATCCTGCAAAGAGCCTTCGATCCGGTCATTGGCCAGCGTGGCCTTGACCAGGTAACGGCGGGCGTCCTTGTCATCTTGCGGGCGTTTGCCCTTGATTTCGAGTTCGCCATCAACCCGGCTGTAGACGAAATGGTGCAATTGCGTCCATGCGCCCTGGTCGAAATATTGCTGCCAGCTGTTGTGCCCGGCATGCAGCACGTTCTTGCCCAGCATGCCGATCAGGGCCGGGTTCGCGCTGATGAATCGACCTTGCAGGTCCAGGCTGAA
>JBFJZP010000571.1:0-2598 GCA_041622095.1 Burkholderiaceae bacterium
CCTTCCACGGTCGCCAGCGCCGCGTCGCCAAGCCCATCATCGCGGCAATGACCGGGCACCTGATCGCCGGCGGCATGATGCTTAGCCTGAACTCCGACCTGCGGGTTGGCCTTCAGGGCACGCAGGTCGGCATCTCCGAGACCCGGATTGCCGGCCGTGGCAGCCCGTGGGCGATTCCGCTGCTGTGGATGCTGCCGCAACCGCTGCTGATGGAAATGGTGCTGACCGGCGATCTGTATCCGATAGCGATCTTCCACCAACTGGGTTTCATCAACTACCTCGAGGCCACACCCGACGCGGTGCGCGCGCGCGCGCAGTCGCTGGCCGAGCGTATCCGTGACAACGCGCCGCTGTCGGTGATGGCTGGCAAGGAATCGATTCTCACGGCAATGAGCGCCGGCTGCGAAGCCGGCATGGCATTGGCCCACAACATCTACCGTGCGGCCTATGCCAGCGAAGATGCACAGGAAGGGCCGCGCGCCTTCGCCGAAAAACGCAAGCCGGTCTGGAAGGGACGATGAAGCGAACGCGCCTGCAGGCCGGCCAGACTTTTCGCGCAGCCTTGCGATGACGCGCAGTCCCGAGCTGCCGCAGGGTGTATGCGTCATCGAGCGCAACTGGCTGTCATCGAATAACATCCTCTGTGTCGGGTCCAGGGCTGCGACGCTGATCGACAGTGGCTACTGTACCCAGGCGGACCAGACGGTCTCCCTGGTTGGCGGCGCTCTGGCCGGCCGGTCACTGGATCAGCTGGTCAACACCCATCTGCACAGCGACCACTGCGGCGGCAACGCTGGGTTGCAGAACCGCTATCCACGACTGCAGACCTTCATCCCGCCTGGCATGGCACCGGCCGTGTCGAACTGGGATCCGGAGGCGCTCGGGTATGTTCCCACCGGACAACTCTGTCCACCGTTCAAGGTGAATGGCCTGGTGATGCCCGGCACAGAGTTCGAGTTGGCCGACTTGCCGTGGCAGGTGCATGCTGCGCCGGGGCACGACCCCGATTCGGTCATCCTGTTCGAACCCCGGTCGCGGACCTTGATCTCTGCTGACGCCCTCTGGGAGAACGGTTTCGGCGTGGTGTTTCCGGAGCTGGAAGGGGAAGCGGCGTTTGATCTGGTGGCGGCGACATTCGATCTGATCGAGCAGCTCGACCCATGCTGGATCGTCCCCGGCCATGGTCGGGTCTTCCACCATGGCCCGCTGGTCCTTTCGCAGGCAAGAAAGCGCCTGGACGCCTTCGTCTCGAGTCCGCACCGTCACGGCCGTCATGCCGCCAAGGTGTTGCTCAAGTTCAAGCTGCTCGACAGCAGGCAGATGCCACTTGCCGAGTTGATCCGATGGGCCGTGGCGACACCTCATTTTCGGCGCATTCACCGCAGCTTCGCAGCGGAGATTCCGATGGCGGACTGGGTCGACCAGCTGACGCAGGAACTGGTGCGTTCCGGTGCTGCGCGCATGGCAGGTGAGTCGATTCATGACGACTGAGACTCGAGACCATGGCTTCGCGAGCAGACGCGGGATTGAACGGCGTGGAGTCCGCCCCGGAACAGGACAGACGCCGATATCTCCACTGCCAGGTCACCGGAATTCGAATTGCTGATCACCACCCCCCGCTCGCAACTGCTCGCCGGCATCAGAGTGCTGCTGCCTTCGACTCCCGGTGTCGTGGTGTTTTCGCTGGTGATCGGCGTTGCCGGCGCGACCGCCGGAATCTCGGTGTACGCCTGTGGGGTGATGGCGATGCTTGTATTTGCCGGTACATCGCAACTGGTGGCGATCCAGATGTTTGCCGCGCAGGCACCGGTCCTGGTGATCCTGGTGACCGTGCTGGTCATCAATCTGCGTTTCCTGATGTACAGCTTGTCGATGGCGCCGCATTTCGGGGCGCTGCCGCTGCGCTGGAAGGCGCTGCTCGCGTATATGCTCACCGATCAGGTCTACGCGTTCTCGGCGCTGCGCTTCGACAGTCAGCCGGACCTGCAGCACAAACACTGGTTCACGCTGGGAGCCGGACTGACCCTCGTCTTGCCCTGGGTCGCCGCGACCGTGGTCGGTTATCTGGTGGGCAGCGGCATCCCGACTGACTGGTCACTCGATTTCTGCCTGGCGCTGACCTTCATCGGTTTGCTCGGGCCGGCGGTCGCCGACCGTGCCACGCTGGCGGCCGCGGTGACCGCGGGCATCGTCGCGGTCGGCGCGGTAGCACTACCGATGCGGCTTGGCCTGATCGCCGCGGCGCTGTGCGGAATCCTGGTCGGAGTGGGGGTGGAGATATGGCGGAAGACATGAAACTGTGGTTGCTGATAGCGGGCATGGCGCTCATTACCTTCGGCCTGCGCCTGTCCTTTATCGCTCTGGCCGGGCGGTTCGACATCCCGCGTGTGATACAGCGGGCGCTGCGTTTTGCGCCGGTCGCGGTCCTGACGGCGATCGTCGTGCCGATGTTGCTCAATCCTGGCCCCGGATTCACGATCTCGCCGGACCTGCTGCGGCTGTTCTGTGCCGTGGTCGCGTTTGTGATCGCGCGCCAGACGCGCAACATCCTGGCCACGGTGGCCGGCGGCATGTTGTTGCTGTGGAGCTTGCAGGCGC
>JBFJZP010000572.1:0-2596 GCA_041622095.1 Burkholderiaceae bacterium
ACGATCGGAGCCTGTTTGCCGGATGGCAACAGCTCGGTCAGGGAAGTCGGCCCGCCGTTGCTCTCCAGCATCGGCCGATTGCCGGCCATTTCCGCCACGTCGCGCGGCGCACCGGGTGGCGCCTCGACGTTGGCCGGACTGGCCGCCGGGCTGGTCAACGGCCGGACCGCGAAACGCGCGTCCAGGCGTTCGGCCGGCTGGTTGAAGCCGTTGTCTGCCGCAGGCTTGCTGAACAAGGTGTCGAATTGCGCTGCCACCTTGCCCAGTTCGATCCGGTCCTGCGGCCGTTTCGGACCGGCCAGGCTGGGGGTGACACTGCCCAGGTCGAGTTGCACCACCTGCGAATAATCGATCTGGCCGGCATCGGGTACGCCGAACAGGCCCTGGGCCTTGAAATAGGCCTCGAACATCTCGATCTCGGCCCGGGTGCGGCCGGTACCCTCGAAATACCGAAGCGTCTTCTCATCGACCGGGAAGAAGCCCATGGTCGCGCCGTATTCCGGCGCCATGTTGGCAATCGTCGCGCGGTCCGGCAAGGCCAGCGACCGCGTGCCTTCGCCAAAGAACTCGACGAACTTGCCCACCACCTTGTGCTGGCGCAGGATCTCGGTCACGGTCAGCACCAGGTCGGTGGCGGTGACACCTTCGCGCAGGCGGCCGGTCATCTCGAAGCCGACCACGTCGGGCGTCAGGAAATACACCGGCTGGCCCAGCATCGCGGCCTCGGCCTCGATGCCGCCGACGCCCCATGCGACGACACCGATGCCATTGATCATGGTCGTGTGGCTGTCGGTGCCCACCAGGGTGTCCGGGTACACCACGCCGTCACGGTTGGTGTGCACGCCACGCGCCAGGTACTCCAGGTTGACCTGGTGCACGATGCCGAAGCCCGGCGGCACGACCCGGAAGGTGTCGAAGGCCTGCATGCCCCACTTCATGAATTCGTAACGTTCGCGATTGCGCTGGAACTCGATCTTCATGTTCAGGTCGAGTGCATTCTTCTTGCCATAGTGGTCGACGGTCACCGAGTGGTCGACCACCAGATCGACCGGAACCAGCGGCTCGATCCGTTTCGGGTCCTTGCCCAGGCGCACGGCCACGCTGCGCATCGCCGCCAGGTCGGCCAGCAGCGGCACACCGGTGAAGTCCTGCAACACCACCCGTGAGACCAGGAACGGGATCTCGTCGCTGCGCGCCGCATTCGGTGCCCAGTTCGCCAGTTGCGCGACATGGTCGGCGGTGATCCGTTTGCCGTCGCAATTGCGCAACACCGATTCGAGCACGATGCGCAAGGACACCGGCAGGCGCTTGATGTTCGGGAACTTGCGCGCCAGCGCAGGCAGCGAATACAACTTGCCCGCCTTGCCGGAAGCCGTCTGGAAAGGTTTTCGGGTCGATGCAAAAGCGTGGGGCATGGTGGTCTTCTCCTAATGCTCGGTTGCGGATGTTGCCATTCTGACAGGCGCCGGCGCGGCATTGGTGACCGCCGTCAAGCCTTGCAGATAGGTTTCCAACAATACCCGACCGTCGGCCTGCAGGTCGAAGGCGTTGGGGTCGAGCAACCAGTTGTACAGGAGCCCGTCGAACAAGGCATGCAGTCCACGCGCGGCAATGCGCGGTGACGGTCGCGGGCCGATCTGGCCCTGCGCGGCGGCCAGCGTGAAGATGCGCGCCAGGTCGTCCAGGCACTCCTCGCGCAGCGCGATGCGGCGCTCGCGCAAGACCTGCAGGTCGCCGGAATACTCCACTTTCAGCGTCGCGATCTCGAACACCCGCCGGACCTGGGGGTCGTGCACCAGGCGCGCCAGCGTCTCGGCCATGGACCGGCGCAGATACGCCAGTGCATCCACCGATTGCTGCAGCCCCTCGGCGCTGAGCGAACGCTCCAGCGGCAACACCACCCGCCGCATCATCGCCTCGAACAGGTCCGCCTTGTTCTGGAAATGCCAGTAGATCGCGCCGCGGGTCGTGCCGGCCGCCTCGGCAATCTCCTGCAACGAGCTTGCGGCAACGCCACGACGCTGGAATACACACTCGGCCGCGTCCAGGATCCGGTCCCGCGTGGCCAGAGCATCTTCCTTGGTCTTTCGAACCATGATCGTCTCCCCGTCATAAAACATACATACACGAACGTATGTATACTACCGCACTTGCTTTCGCGGGCCGTTTGACGCTTGTCAAGATCCGGGTACAACCGGGATCCAACCCCCGACAAACCATCTGCTTCGCTCTATTCTCCTGCCGACAAACGACTGGCCGCGCCGCCCCCGGCTCCGGGCCCTGAAAGACCATCCATGTTGCTGACAACCGGTATGCGCCCTCCTTATCGCCCGAACCGGCCGCGCATAGCGCGCGCTCCCCTGGCCCTCATGCTCGGCGCCAGCCTCTTGCTGGCCGCTTGCGGCGCCAAGGACGCCTCAGCGCCGGCAGCCGCCGGCGGCCCGCCGAAAATGCCGCCGGCCGAGGTCGGCGTGGTCACGGTGCAACCCACTTCCGTGGCCGTGCAGAGCGAACTGCCGGGCCGGGTCAGCGCCGTGCGCGTGGCCCAGGTGCGTGCGCGCGTCAACGGCGTGGTGCTCAAACGCCTGTTCCGCGA
>JBFJZP010000573.1:0-2589 GCA_041622095.1 Burkholderiaceae bacterium
CAGATCGCGATGCCGATGTAGAGCGAGAAGCTCAGACCGACAAAAATATAAATGGTTGTTTGAAGTTCCATGGCTTAGTCCTCGTGCACGTCGAACCGACGATCGATGTCGTTCATCTTCTTGGCGTAGTAAAAGATCAACACAATGAAGATGTAGATGGATCCCTGTTGCGCAAACCAGAACCCGAGCGGGTAACCGCCAAGCTTGATGTTGTTGAGCAGATCCGCCAACAGGATGCCGGCGCCAAAGGACACGGCAAACCAGATGATGAGAATCCGGGTCAACAGACTGATCGTGGCTTTCCAGTAGGCATGACCGTTTTCTTCTTCCGTCATGAAATCTCCTCGTTTTCAAACTTGCAGGAACAGCGGCCATCAGCCACCGCGCGAACACTGGCCACAGCTGGACCATGGCAATGTAGTAGCGATTCTGGAAGCACTTTCTTACAGTGAACTGATTCCGGGCCCCGGTTCGGCCTCAATCGGGCCACTCGAGGGAAAACCCCTAGAGGCCGTGGCAGGCTGGCACAAGTTCAGCTATTGCGCGCGTCGATGCCCCAGCGCTGCAGGGCAGCATCATCGGCCACGCGGGCGTCGACCCAGCGCGCACCCTGGGGCGTCTGTTCCTTCTTCCAGAACGGTGCCTGGGTCTTGAGGTAGTCCATGATGAACTCGCAGGCCTGGAAACTCTCGCCACGATGGCTGGAGCTGACAGCCACCAGCACGATCTGGTCCAGCGGCTGCAGCAGGCCGACACGGTGCACCACCCGGCTGGCGAAGATGTCGAAGCGCCGATGGGCCTCGTCCAGCATGGCTTCGATCGATTTCTCGGTCATGCCCGGGTAGTGTTCGAGCTCCAGCGTGGCGACATCGTCGCCGTCATTGCGATCACGCACCGTGCCGATGAAACTGCACACCGCACCCACACGCCGGTCGCCGGCGCGCAGAGCCGCCACCTCGTCCGTCAGGTTGAAGTCCTCGGTCTGTATTGCCACGCGCGTCTTGTCCATGGCGCCATTGTGGCACTGACCGCTGGCAAGAACGTCCGATACGCAAGCCGCCGGATACCGCAGGCAGACGCCTGCAGTGCGACGGATCAGCCGCCGGTGACCGGCGGGAAAAACGCGACCTCGGCGCCAGCGCGCACCGGCTGGCCCTCGTCGCACATCGCCTGGTCGACAGCCATCCGTACCGACTTGCCACGCGCCAGGCAATCGGCATAAGGTGCGCCGCGCGCAATCAGTTCATCGCGCAGGCCGGCCAGGTCGGGTGCGGCGGTCTGCCATTGCTCGGAGCCATGGCCGACGGCTTCGCGGATCGAGGCAAAAAAACGCAGGGTGACGGTTGGCATGGTGGATATCGGGCCCAGGTTCAGGAAAGCAGGTCGGACAAGGCGATGAACCGCACGGCGTCGCCTTTGGCGATCGCCTGGCCGGGCGGGTTGTCGACCAGGCCGTCGCCCCAGACCACCGACGTCAACACGCCGGAACTCTGGTTGGCAAACAGGTCCAGCCCCCCTGCGCCGTTGCGCCGCACCCGCAGGAATTCGCGCCGGCGATCGGCCCGTGGCCATTCGAAGTCGGCCCGGGCCATCACCACCGTCGGCGCCACTTGCGGCACGCCCAGCAGCCGCAGCAGGAACGGCCGCACCAGCAAGGCGAAGGTGACGAAACTCGACACCGGATTGCCGGGCAGGCCGATGAAGTGGCACTCGGCGACGCGCCCATATGCAAAGGGTTTGCCGGGTTTGACCGCGATCTGCCACAGATCGAGTTCGCCCAGCGATTCGACCGCCGGCCGGATATGGTCCTCTTCGCCGACCGAGACGCCGCCACTGGTCAGGATCAGGTCATGGCTTTGCGAGGCGTCCTGCAAGGCCTGCACCGTGGCCGCACGCTGGTCCGGCACGATCCCCAGATCGCTGACCTCGCATCCCAGGCGCAGCAACATCGCGCGCAGGAAGAACCGGTTCGAGTTGTAGATCGCGCCCGGGCGCATGTCGGCCGGCGCCACCGCACCCGGCATGACCAGTTCGTCTCCGGTGGAGAACAATGCGACGCGTGGCTTGCGCACCACCTGCAGCCGGTCCATGCCGACACCGGCCGCCATGCCCAGGCCGGCAGGCGAGAGCCGCGTGCCGCGCGCCAGCACCACCGATCCGCGCGTCACATCCTCGCCGGAGCGGCGGATCCACTGGCCGGGACTGACCGACGTCTTGATCCGGATCTGCGGCAGCGCATCGGCCGCCTGCGCCGGCAACAGCTCGCAATCCTCCTGCATCACCACTGCGTCGGCGCCGGGCGGAATCGGCGCACCGGTGAAGATGCGGGCCACCTGCCCGGCCAGCAAGGGCTGGCCGGCCGAACCGGCGGGAATACGCTGTGCCACCGCCAGCAAGGCGTCAGGGCGCTGCAGATCGGCGCAGGCCAGCGCATAACCGTCCATCGAACTGTTGTCCTGCGGCGGAACCTGAAGTTGCGCCACCACGTCCAGCGCCAGCACCCTGCCGTCGGCGTCGAAGGTCGAGACCGACTCGGTCTGTGCCAGCGCAGTGGTCTTCGCGAGCAGCCGCGCCAGCGCGTCGTCGAGG